>DASTYH010000085.1:0-3545 GCA_035765075.1 Gemmatimonadales bacterium | reverse complement strand
GGAGCGCCGCGTCTCCATTCCGCTCGAGGCCGGCGCGGCCGTGATCACCGGCGCCGGTGAGCTCGCGGCGGATTATGTCCTGCACGTCATCATCCAGGACCCCGCCACACGGACGACGCGGGAGACCATCCGCCGGGCGCTCATCTCGGCCTGGCAGCGCTGTGCCGAGTGGGGCCTGGTGACGGTGGGCACCGCGCCGATCGGCGCGGGGGCGGGACTGCTCGACCTCGAGGATGCCGTGGAACTGATGGCCGAGACCTTCCCCCGCGAGGCGGAAGCGCCCGGAACCCTGACGATCGTGCTGGAGCGGGAGGACGACCGCGCGCTCGTCGACGCCGTCCTCCGACGCCGCACCGGATGAGGCCGCGGCCGCTGCATGTCGCCGGCGCGCTCATCATTGCGGCATGGCTCGCCTCCCTCGGCTGGCTGGTGCGGCGGGAGTACTTCGGCGAGACCCCGGGCGCCGCAGCGGCCTCCTCGCGGGTCTCTCCGGGTGGCGAGTTCTACGCGCTCTATCTCAACGACGAGCAGATTGGCGTGGGCGCGACGACGGTCGACACGCTGCAGGATGGCGTGCGCATCTCCGAGCGCCTAGACATCGCGCTCCCGGACGCCGCCGGCGCCCGGCGCATCCGGATGACGGGGGAGACCCGGCTCACGCCGTCGCTGGGACTGCGCTCGTTCGAGAGCACCGTGGCGGGCGATGCGCCGGGGGTGACACTCCGGGTTCGCGCGCTCGGCGCCGACACGCTCTCGCTTGCGCTCGCGTGGCCCGGCATCGAGCCGGAAACGCGGCGCGTGGTGGCGCCCGGGGCGCTTCCGCTCGCGGCGATCCCCCTTCGCGCCGTCGTGGAGGGCCCGCTTGAAAGCGGGCGCCGCATCGAGGTGCCACTCGTCGACCCGCTCACCGGCTCGGTCCGGCGCGCGCATTACACCGTCGGCGGCGCAGTGGCCTTCGTCGTCCCCGACAGCGCCGAGTACGATTCCGCGATGGGACGCTGGGTCCCCGCCCACCTCGATTCACTCACCGCGTGGAGTCTCGAGGAGGTCGGAAGCCCGCTCGGCGCACGCATGTGGGTCGATCGCCGCGGCTTCATCGTGCGGGCGGAGACGCCGTACGGCTGGACCATGATCCGGACGGCGTTCGAGATCGCGCAGCTCAATCTCCGGGCGGGGCTCGCCGAGCGGCGCGCGACGGCGCGCCTCTCTCCGCTCGGCCGGAATGCGCTGGGCAACGCGCCGGTGCAGGCCGCCGATACCGCCCGGGCGCCGCTCATTCCGGCAGGCGACCCGGCGCTGCAGGCGCTCGCCGCCCGCCTGGCCCCGGACACCCTGGCGGTCGAGGCACGCGCGCGCGCGCTCTACGATTTCGTCGCGCGCTCGATCGCCCCGGTTGCGGGCCTCGCGCCGCCGGATGCACTGGCCGCCCTCGCCGCGCGCCGCGGCAGCGCGGAGGCCCGCACCCTTCTCCTGGTGGCGCTGGCCCGCACGATCGGCATCCCGGCGCGCGTAGTGAGCGGCGCGCGGCTCCGCGAGGGTGCGTGGGTCCCCGCCGTCTGGGCGCAGCTCCGCCTCGACGAGTGGGTGGAGGCCGATCCGGCGCGCCGCCAGTGGCCGGCCGACTCCTTCCGGTATCCGGTGCGGCTCGACGGCGCCGGGCATCCGCTCGAGGCGCTGGCCCCCGCCGCGCGCCTGCTCACGCCCCGACCGACCGCCTCCCGGGACACGACGTCATGATCGAAGTCATCGACCTGGTCAAGCGCTACGGATCGTTCACCGCGGTGGACTCGCTCTCCCTCCGGGTCCCGCGCGGCACGCTCTTCGGCTTCCTCGGCCCCAACGGCGCCGGGAAGACGACGACGATGCGGATGATCGCGCAGATCCTCCGGCCGACGTCGGGGGAGATCCGGATCGCCGGCCGCCCGACCTGGGACCAGCCGCAGGCGATCAAGTCGATCATCGGCTACATCCCCGACCGCCCCTTCGTCTACGACAAGCTGACGGGCGCGGAATTCGTCCGGTTCGTGGCAGCGCTCTACGGCCAGGAGGGCCCGACGCTCGAGCGGCGCATGCTCGACCTGCTGGAGCTCTTCGAGCTGACGCCGTGGAAGGACGAGCTGACCGAGTCGTACAGCCACGGGATGCGGCAGAAGCTCATCATCGCCAGCGCCTTCGCGCACCGGCCCGAGGTGATCGTGGTGGACGAGCCGATGGTCGGGCTCGACCCGAAGAGCGCGCGGCTCCTCAAGGACCTCTTCCGCCAGTTCGTAAACCGGGGCGGGACGGTCCTGATGAGCACGCACACGCTGGAGATCGCCGAGGGGATGTGCGACCGGATCGGCATCATCCAGGGCGGCCGACTGATCGCCGAGGGCACGATGGCCGAGCTGCGCGCGCAGTCGGCCTCGGGGGACGAGAGCCTCGAGGACCTCTTCCTCCGCCTGACCGGCGGCCTCCGGGCCAACGCGCTGGACGCGATCTTCGATGGCTGAGGTGGTCCTCCGCCCGCCCCCGCGGCAGCCGGGCGTCGGTGCCGTGCTCGCGCCCAAGTGGCGGAGCGCGATCGCACGGGCACGCACCGCCCAGCGGGGGCGCGCCGCCCGGCTCCTGCTCCTCCTCTTCGTCGGGGCGCTCTTCTGGACGGCGGCGTTCGGGATGAGCTACCGGGTCCTCCGCTACATCAGCGGCCAGGACATCGGCATCCTGATCGCGTCGAAGATGCTGAGCGTGATCCTGCTGGCCTTTGCGGCCATCCTGCTTCTCTCGAACCTCATCACCGCGCTCTCGAGCTTCTTCCTCGCGAAGGACCTCGACCTCCTCGTGGCGGCCCCGCTCCACTGGTTCCGCCTCTATCTCGCCAAGCTCTTCGAGACGGCGGCCCACTCGAGCTGGATGGTGCTCCTCATCGCGGCGCCGATCTTCACCGCGTACGGGATCGTCTACCGCGGCGGGATCCTCTTTCCCTTCGTGGCGCTGGCCGCGGTGATCCCCTTCGTCATCCTCCCGGCGGTGATCGGATCGGCCATCACGCTCGTGCTGGTCAACGTCTTCCCCGCCCGGCGCGCCCGGGATCTGCTCAGTCTCGTCGCGCTCGGCGCCGTGGCCGGCCTGGTGCTCCTCCTCCGCCTCATGCGGCCGGAACAGCTGATGCGTCCGGAGGGATTCGCGAGCCTGGTGGAGTTCCTCGAGGTGCTGCGCGCCCCGACGAACCCCTTCCTGCCCACGGAATGGGCGGCGGACATGGTGATGAACTGGCTCCGGCACGTGGCCGACCCGCTGCCGATCACGCTGCTCTACACCACGGCCGCGGCGTTCGTCATCATGGGGGGATGGCTCCACGGCCGGCTCTTCCGCGAGGGGTACAGCAAGTCCCAGGAGGGCGCGGAGCGCTTCGTCCGCGGGCGCCGGCTCGGCATCGCCGCGCACCGCCTGCTCGGCTGGATGGCGCCGGTGCGACGCGAGTTTCTCCTCAAGGACCTCCGCCTCTTCTTCCGCGACCCCACGCAGTGGAGCCAGCTGATCCTCCTCGGCGTGCTGGTGGTCGT
>DASTYH010000084.1:0-3062 GCA_035765075.1 Gemmatimonadales bacterium | reverse complement strand
CCAGCTCCCCCGGCCGCGCCCGTCGCCCCGCCTCCTGCCGCGGTACCCCCTGCGGCCGCAACGACTCCTCCGGCGGCCCCCGCGGCCCCCAGGGCACCGCTTCCCCCGCGACCTGCGGGGCTCGGTGGGACATCCGCTGCGCCGCCCCCGAGGCCCGCCATGCCGCCCCGGCCGGCCGGCACCCCCATCCCCGCGGGGCCGCCGGTTCCTGGCGCCCCCGCGGGTCAGGCGGGAGCGCGGAAGCCGGTCAACCCCTTCCTCTCCCAGGATCCGGGCCAGAAGGCCCGGCGGCTGGCGCGCGCGCTCATCTCCGACATGGTCGTCTATCACCCCGCCAAGCGGCGGGAGGGACTCCGAGACGGCACCCTCAAGGTGCTCTTTGCGGAGGAGATCAAGAAGAGCTGGGAGGAGTACACCGATCAGGTGGGGAAGGACGTCGCCGAGGGGACGACGCACTTCCGGGACGCGCTCAATGAGATCCTTGCGGACGGTCGCCAGATCTTCTAGCGGCTTCTATATTTAGGAGTCCGGAGCCGCCCCTCCGCCCCCGGCGGACGGGCGGCTCGTGTTTCATCGGGCCGGTGCTGCCGGCCGCACATGGAGTTTCGATGTCAGCCCTTACCGACCAGTTCGCCGAGCTCGACCGCCGCGTCCTCGAACTCCGAGGTTTTCTTTGACTTGGATGCCAGGCGGGCCCGTCTCACCGAGCTCGAGGCCCAGCAGAGCGATCCGGCGTTCTGGGGCCAGAGCGATCGGGCACGGACGGTGGTCCAGGAGGTCAAGCAGCTGAAGGGCTGGGTCACGCCGTACGAGGACCTCGTTCAGCGGATCGCCTCGGCGCGCGAGATGGCGGAGCTCCTCGAGGCGGAGCCGGATGCCGAATTGACGGCCGAGCTCGAGCGGGAGCGCAGCCGCCTTGCCGATGCCGTCGAGGCGTTCGAGCTCAAGACGATGCTCCGCGGTCCCGATGACGCCCGCGATGCGCTCCTCACGATCCACCCCGGGGCGGGGGGCACGGAGTCGCAGGACTGGGCGGAGATGCTCATGCGGATGTACGTCCGCTGGGCGGAGCGGCAGGGCTTCGAGGTCCGGGTTCTCGATCTGCTCGAGGGCGAGGAAGCCGGGATCAAGTCGGCCTCGATCGAAATCAAGGGTGAGTACGCGTACGGGTTCCTCAAGGCGGAAAAGGGCGTACACCGGCTCGTCCGGATCTCCCCGTACGATTCGCAGGCCCGGCGGCACACGTCGTTCGCCTCGGTCTTCGTGTACCCCGACATCGACGACACGATCGAAGTGGATCTCCGCGAGGAGGACATCAGGATGGACGTCTTCCGCGCGTCCGGTGCTGGCGGCCAGCACGTCAACAAGACCTCATCCGCCGTCCGGCTCACGCACATCCCGACCGGCGTCGTCGTGTCCTGCCAGCAGGAGCGGAGCCAGACGAAGAACCGCGCGACGGCCATGAAGATGCTTCGCGCAGCGCTCTATCAGCGGAAGCTCGAGGAGCAGGAAGCGGCACGCGCCGTGGTCGAGGCCACCAAGACCGACAATTCCTGGGGGAACCAGATCCGCTCCTACGTGTTCCAGCCGTACACCATGGTGAACGACCACCGCACCGAGGTGAAGGTGAGCGATGTGCAGCGGGTGATGGACGGCGACCTCGAGGTCTTCATCCAGGCGTACCTCAAGCAGTACGGGGGCAGCGCCGCATGAGCGATCCCGCCGCGGTCGAGCGCTCGCGGGTCGAGGAGTCACGCCGCCAGAAGCGCGACGCCATCGAGGCCCTCGGCATCCTTCCCTACGCCTACGGCTTCGACCGGACCCACCGGGCGGCGGAAGCGCTCACCCTGTACGACGACGCCATGGGCGACGCCGGGCCGGAGGTTGCCATCGCGGGACGGATCGTCGCCCAGCGGTCGCAGGGGAAGACGGCCTTTGCCCACGTGGAGGACTCGTCGGGCCGGATCCAGGCGTACTTCCGCCGCGACGTCCTCGCCGAGTCATGGGAGCTGGTGCAGCTGCTGGACCTCGACGATCACGTGGGGGTGACGGGCACGCTCTTCCGGACGCGGACCGGCGAGGTCACCGTCCGCGCCCGGACGGTCACGCTCCTCGCCAAGTCGCTGCGCCCCCTCCCGCGGGGCAAGACGCAGGCGAGTGAGGAGGGAGTGCAGACCTTCGGGGGTCTCACGGACCCGGAAGTCCGCTATCGCCAGCGGTACGCCGATCTCGCGGTGCACCCCGACGTGCGCGAGGTCTTCCGGGTCCGCGCAACGGCCATCGCGTGGCTGCGCCGGTTCCTCGACGAGCGGGGCTTTCTCGAGGTCGAGACCCCGATTCTCCAGCCCCTCTACGGTGGGGCGGCCGCCCGGCCGTTCGTCACCCATCACAACGCCCTGGATATGCCGCTCTACCTCCGCATCGCGGACGAGCTCTACCTCAAGCGGCTGCTGGTGGGCGGGCTCGAGCGGGTGTACGAGATCGGCCACGACTTCCGGAACGAGGGGATGGATCGGACGCACAACCCCGAGTTCACCATGCTCGAGCTGTACGAGGCGTACAGCGACTACGAGGACATGATGGCGCTCTGCGAGGCGATGGTGGGCGGGGTGGTGGAGGCCTGCTGCGGCACGCGCCTGCTCGAGCGTGAGGGCGCCACCCTCGACTTCACCTCCCCCTGGCGGCGCGTTTCGTTCGTCGACGGGGTGCAGGAACGGGCCGGCGTGGACGTCCGCACGGCGCCCGAGAGCGAGATGCGCGACCTCCTCATCCGGCGAGGGGCGCCGCGCGACGAGGCGGGAGGCTGGAGCGGCGGGAAGCTGCAGGACGAGATGTTCAAGAGCTTCCTCGAGCCGACCCTGGTGCAGCCCACCTTCGTGACGGACTATCCGCTCGCGCTCTCCCCGCTGGCCAAGCGGCACCGCCGGGATCCGGCCCTGACCGAGCGCTTCGAGCTCTTCGTCGGGGGACGGGAGCTGGCCAACGACTTCAGCGAGCTCAATGATCCCGATTACCAGCGACGCCGCTTCGAGGACCAGGCCAGGCAGCGGGCCGAGGGCGAA
>DASTYH010000083.1:0-5931 GCA_035765075.1 Gemmatimonadales bacterium | reverse complement strand
GACAGTCGAAAGGTCGGACGTTTGGCCGGGGCAGATTCGGGCGCGAGCGGGCACGTTCCGACTTTCCGACTTTCCGACTGTCCGACCGTCCGACTTTCCGACCGTCCGACCGCCCACAGTCTCAGTGGAGGTTCAATAATGCCCGGCCAGGGTTCCACCGGAAACGTGATCGCCGCGCTCGCCAGCTTCTTCGTCCCCGGCCTCGGGCAGCTGATCCAGGGCCGGCCGATCAGGGCGCTCATCATGTTCGTGCTCGCGGCCGCACTCTGGCTCATCCTGCTCGGCTGGGTCGTTCACCTCTGGTCCATCCTCGATGCCGCGATGTTCAGGTCCCGCTGAGCGGAAGCCGTGGCGTTTCACGGCGCCCGACGTGGACTGCAGTTTCGTGTGGGTGCCGCGCGCGGATCGACTGGCGCGAGCAGCCACGAGGCCGACATGAGCGAACGGGCATCGGCGGTCCCGGCGACCGCCCATCTCGACTACACGGCGCTGCTGGCGCGCCTCCCGACGGCGGCCGGGGAACGATCGATCGAGGCGTTTTCCGACGGTCTTGCGGTGTGGGTCCTCTACTACGGTCCGGAGGGCGGCGAGCTCGGCCGCAGCGAGCCCGGTGGTCCAGCATCCTGACCGGCGCCCCGACCCCGGGATTCCGGATTTCCGCGACACGATTCTCGATACCTGGCGGACCAGCAATCGCGTCACGGTCTACCTCATCGAGCAGCTCCCGCTCGCGCTCTGGACGGCGGCGGTGCCCGGTGCGCCCCGTCGAACGATCCGCATGATCGCGGCCCACATGCACAACGCGCGATGCATGTGGGTCAGGGCACTGGGCCGGGAGCTGGGCGTGGCCGTGCCCCAGCGCGTGGACCGGCATCGGGTTGCACGCCGCGAGCTCGCAGCGGCATTGAATCGGAGCAGTCGCGCCATGCTCCGCCTCCTCACGCTCGCATGCGAGGATGGGGGGTCGCTCCCGGCGGCATCGACCTACGTCTGGCGCAATCTTCCGCTCGACGTGGGTCACGTGCTCGCCTATTTCGTGGCGCACGAGGCGCACCATCGCGGTCAGATCGTGCTGGTCGCGCGAGCCCTGGGCCAGCGGCTTCCGGCGTCGGCAACGAACGGCTTGTGGCAGTGGACGACGCGCGCCGCCGAGGCGCGGGCGGAGCGGCGGTGACGGGCCGCGCGTTCGAGCGCCCGCCGTCCGCCGCGATCGATCGGTTCATGCCGGAATACGGGGTGCGCTCGCTGCACGCCATTCGCATCGCCGCTCCGCCCGCCCGGGTGCTGGCGGCGGTGCGTGACGCGGACCTCGGAAGTCCCTGGCTGGTCCGCCTGCTCATGGGAATTCGAACGTTGCCGGTGCTGCTCGGCGCCGGCCCCGACGCATGGCGCAGGCGCCGCTCGCCGGATACCACGATCCGCGGCTTCATGGGGGGCCGTTTCACGGTGCTCGCCGAGGAGCCCGACGAGATCCTTCTCGGGCTGCAGGGGCGGTTCTGGACGCCCACGGGGAGTCTCGTGGCGATCGACCCCGCGACCTTTACCGACGGGCCGCCGGAGGGAGTGGCGCAGGCGGCCTGGAACTTTCGCGTGGTCGCCGAGGGGGATGGCACGCGTCTCAGCACGGAGACGCGCGTGCGCTTTCGGGATGGCGGCACCGCCCGCCGCTTCGGCCGCTACTGGCGAGCGGTGGGGCCCTTCAGCGGCCTCATGCGGCGGCGGATGCTGGCGTTGATCCGGCGCGAAGCCGAGCGGGGCAGTTTCCCGTCATCGTGATCGTCGGGCGGTTGCTCGGCCGGAGATATGCCGACGCACCCGAGCCCGTCGGTCGCTGACGTTCGCCCGGGGCGCTCATCAGTGCGGTTATTGAGGAAGTTCCTGGCTCACCCCGTCGCTGCGCGCCGGAACGAATGCCCATCGTGGGAGGCGACAGACGCGTGAACGACGCATGCCAGGCGATCGAGGAGATCGTCCACCGCGAGACCCGGGCCTGGGATACGCAGGACGTGGACCTCCTCCTCTCCGTCCTCCATCCCGATATGGTGTGGCCCTGGCCCCCGCACGCCGATGCGCACGACCCCCTGGAGTGGGAGCTGGTCCTCGGCCGCTATGACCGGACGCGGTGGCGCCGCGGCTGGCAGGAGCTGTTCGACACGCACCACCTGGTCCGGAACGAGCGTGCGCTCAGGCGCGTCGTGGTCGCCGCCGAGGGCGACGGGGGATTTGCCGTAGTGGATGTGGATACGCGCTGGCGCCATCGGGTCACCGGCGTGGAGCAGCACTGGATCGGGAGAGCGTGCAAGATCTACACGACCGTCGGCGGGGAGTGGAAGATGATCGCCCAGACCGGCCTTCTCTCCTACCGGCTCCACCCGGCGGGCGGCGCCGGCGGCGCGACGGGGTAATCTTTCCCATCCGGGCCGCGCGAGCGGATTCTCCGACCGGCCCCTGGCGCAGGCCACCTGAAAGGTTGCGACCCTTGTCACGAACGCTCGCCCTGATCTCGATTGCACTCGCCGCAGGCTGCCGCGCGCCGGCATGGCAGGGCCCCCTCGCAGCCGAGGCGGAAGCGGTCGTGCCGGCCTCGACCAGGCTCGAATGCGAAGACTGGCGCTTCGCGAGCCCGGCCCCGCACGACACGGCGGCGCACGGACCGTTCAGGTCCTGCCAGCACGCCAGCGGTGACACGACACTCTACCTCATGCTGGGACAGGATGACTACGTCGTGTGGGTCGGACGGACGTGGCGCCCGCTCGAGGGCCAGCAGGCCGCCTACGACCAGCTGACGCGCACGCTGGAAGAGGCGCACGGCCCGGCCCACCTCTGTCCCCGGGGGGACGAGGTCTCCGTCTGGGAGCACCGCCGGTGGCAGAAGCGGGGCTACAGCCTCGGCGTGGCGAGGGTGGATCGCGATCACCTTACGCTCAACTGGACCCTCGGGCCGATCATCTGTCACACCGGATAGCGCCCATGCCCTGTCTCTTCGTCCTGCTCGCGCTCACGCTGCCCAGGCTGGCCATCGCGCTCCTCTGGTTCCTCACCGACTGGTTCCACGGGCTCTTCGACGGGATCCTCTGGCCGCTGCTCGGTTTCATCTTCCTCCCCACAACGCTGCTCTGGTACACCGCCGTGCAGCACTGGTTCGGAGGTCAGTGGACGCTCTGGCCCATCGTGGGGATCGTCATCGCGCTCCTGATCGACGTATCGCCGGCCAAGCGGCGGGAGACACCCGCAAAGGGGTGAGCGAGGGGCCACGCCGCCGTTCGAGGCGCCCGACGGATCGGCCCCCACACCCGAGCGCGCCTCGACCGAGCCGAGGTGCGCCATGCCTCCTGCAATCTTCGATCTTCCGCTTCCCGCCCTCGATCCGGGAACGGTGCCGGCCCCCCTGCCGGAGACCGCGCCGTCCCCCGGCGCCGGTCTCCCCCTGCCGACCGTCTACGTGCCGGCAGTCTGGGCGTACGAGCACCTGTCGCGACCGCTTGCGGAGCTGGCTTCCCTGGCTACGGCGGAGCTCGATCGTTACGGTGGCGAGGGGTGGGAGCTGACGGGCATCGTGAGCGACGGGCACCTCGCGCACTTCTACTTCAAGCGCATGCTCAGCTGATCCGCCACGCGTGCCGCTGCCGGATGCGGTGAAGCGCAGGCGACCCTCCGCCTGCGCTTCTTCCATCCCGGTCGTTTCCGCCTCCTTTCGATGCTATTGGACCAGGTCGAGCAGCGCGCCCTGCCGGTCCGACTCGAGCGCGAGCGTCGTGACCGCGCGGGCAATCTGGAGCCCAACATCCGAGTCGAAGCGGTAGTGGATCCCGCCGAACACCCGTGAGATCCCCGCCTCGTACGCCATACCGCTGAGCCGCTGCTCGTCCGTGGGAAAGAGCGCGCCCAGCACGTACGCCGCGGCGCCGGAGAAGCAGGCGTGATTGGACGGGTAGGCCGGGAAGTTCGGCAACCCGATCGCCAGCGTGATCGCGGGATCGGCCTGGGTCGGCCGCAGCAGCCAGTAGGTGAACTTGGCATCCGCGCACGCGATGAGCGCATCCATCGAGGCGGTGTTCATGAGCGCCAGGGCGTGCGCCGCCTCGAGCTCGTCGAGCCGATCGCGCTCGATGAGGCGTGCCGCGGTGGTGTTCCAGAACCCGGCAATGAGCGTCCCGCTCCCCATCGCCCAGAACTTGGCGATGCTGTCCTGGCGCGCCGTGCGGGTGTCCGAGATCTGCCGGACCTCACCCACCGCTTCCGTGAACGCCGGCGAGCCGAAGGCCGGCGGGGGCGCGGGACGGAAGTGGCTTCCGGTGCTCATGAAGAACGGCTCCACCTGTCCGAGCATCGGGAGCGCCGGCGGTGTCGCGGGGACGGTGCTGCTGTACCAGATGCCCGGTCCGACCGGGACCGTCCCCGTCCAGGGGGCGCTGAAGCGGTCGTTGCGTGCGAGCTCCACCGCCTTGGCGCCGATGGCCCGGCCCAGGGCTTCCCCCGCCCGGAACCCGGCATCGCGGCCGGGCTCGAGCGCCGCCTCCCGCGCCCGCACGTCCGCCTCGAACGTGGCGGAGTCGGCGGGATACAGGTAGGAAAGCACGACCGCCGAGGCGCCGGAGATCGCCCCCTCGGTGGCGAACGGCTTCGGCGGCTGCTTCTGCGCGGCCTCGGCTGCGCCGTACTGCGCCAGCGTGAGGTAGGCCATCCCCCGCTGGGCCGCCTGCTGGTTCGGCTTGTGCTTCACGATCATGTCGAGGGCGACGCGATTCCATGCGAGCGTCACCAGCGGCTTGATGCCGGCCGGCCTCAGGTCGGCGGGATCCGGTGCCGCGGTCTCGCCGGCGCAGGCGGCCAGCGATACGGCGGCAAGGGTCGTGGCGTGAAACACGAGATTGCTCCTGCGAATGCCCGACATCTGTTCCTCCTCCATCGAGTGGGTCCCTCCCCGGGCCGGACGGCCCGGGCGGCGGGTTGCCCCAGTGTGAGTGCGCCGCTAATGTCTGGCGGCGGCCTCGCGCCGATCTCGCTCCTCTCTCGCATTTCTCTCGCGGGCGCAACATGTTGTCGCTCAAGCTCCTTGGCGGCGCTTCCGTGGAACGCTCCGGCACTCCGGTGGCCGGGCGCGCGGCGCGCGGCCATCGGCTGGCCCTCCTCGCACTCCTCGCCCGCGGCCGCCCCCTGAGCCGGGACCGCATCCTGGCACTCCTCTTCCCCGAGTCCGACACCGACCGCGGTCGGCGGGCCCTCTCCGACACCCTCTATCTCCTCCGGAGCGCGCTGGGCGAAGACGTCCTCCTCGTGACCGGCGACGATCTCCGACTCAATCCCGAGCGCGTGGCGAGCGATGTCGGGGAGTTCGAGCGGCTCCTGGGCGAGGACCGGCTCGAGGCCGCGGTAGCGGCGTATGCCGGTCCCTTTCTCGACGGCTTTCACCTGGCCGACAGCGCGGAGTTCGAGCAGTGGGTGGACGGGGAGCGGGACCGGCTCGCGGCCCGGTTTGCCGAGGCGCTCGAGCGGCTCGCCGAAACGGGGGAGAGGGCGAGCGAGTGGGGGGCCGCCGTGGGCTGGTGGCGGCGGCGGGCGGCGCTCGAGCCGGGAAACGGCCGGGTCGCGCTCCGCCTGATGCTGGCGCTCGCCTCGGCCGGCGACCGGGCAGGGGCGCTCCAGCATGCGCGGGTCCACGCGGCGCTCCTCCGCGAGGAGTACGACGCCGATCCCGATCCGGAGCTGGTGGCGCTGACGGAGCGGCTCCGCCGGGAGTCGGTCGCGCGGGGCGCCGCGCTCCCTGCCGAGCGTCAGGCCGGTCCCGCCGAGTCGCCGCCGGAACGGGAGCCGGTGCCGCCGCCGGCCGTGGCCCCGTGGGAGCCCGTAGCGGCCGCGCCGGCCGGGCGCGGAGCCGGGACGCGGTGGCGGCGAGTCGCCGTGGCTGTCCTGCTCGTCGGCGTCGCGATC
>DASTYH010000082.1:0-7438 GCA_035765075.1 Gemmatimonadales bacterium | reverse complement strand
ACGATGGCGTACCGGCCATCCGGCGTGAGCATCGGCTGGCGGCCGCAGGGGGAGAGATCGATGATCGCGAGCCGCCGGTGCCCGAGTCCCGCGCCGCCATCGGCCCAGAGCCCCTCCCCATCGGGTCCGCGATGGGCCACGGCTTCGCTCATTCGCCGGAGCGTCTCGTGCGCGATCGGCTCCCCGCGCAGGTCGATGACGCCGACGAGGCCGCACATCAGCCCGCGCGCGCCTCCGCCGCCCGGATCCGCTCGGCGACCGCCTCCTTGTGCGCCGTGCGCCACGCGATGAGCCGGCGGAGCCCCTCCTCGACCTCCGTCGTGGCGCGGAACCCGAGGTCGCGCGCGGCCGCCTCGGTGGACCCGAGCCGGTTGGTGACGAAGGTCTGCCCGGCCGGCTCGTACTGGATGCCGAGATGCTCGCTGCCGGTGAGTCGGAGGAGGAGCTCGCAGATCTCCCGGATGGTCGTCGGCACGCCGGCGCCGACGTTGTAGAAGCGATCGGTGGCCGCCGACTTCGCCGCGAGGACGTTGCACTCGGCGGCGTCCTCGACGTAGATGAAGTCGTAGGACTGGGAGCCGTCGCCGTACACGATGGGCGGCTCGCCGCGATCGATCCGGTCGAGGATCTTCATCACCACGGCCACGTACGCCCCCATGTAATCCTGCCGGGGCCCGTAGATGTTCATGTAACGGAGCGCGACGTAATCGAGCCCGTAGCGCTGGAAATACGCGCGGGCCATGTGCTCGCCGGCGATCTTGGTGGCGCCGTAGAACGTCCGGTTGTTGTAGGGGTGGTCCTCGGTCATCGGGATCTCGAGCGCGTCCCCGTAGACGGATGCGGACGAGGAATAGACGAGCTTCTTCACGCCCCGGACCCGGCACGCCTCGAGCACGTTGAAGGTGCCGCGGATGTTCACCTCGAACGCCGACTGCGGGAACTCGTGGCAGTGCAGCAGCCAGAGCGCCGCCAGGTGGAACACCACCTCGGTGTTCTCGACGGCCTTCTGCAGGATGTCGGTGTGGAGGATGTCACCGCCGAGCTCGAAGACCTTCACGCGCGGGTCGAGCAGCGCCTGGTCGAGGTTGCCGATCGAGCCGCGGGTGAAATTGTCGTAGACCACGATCTCCCGGACATCCTCCCGGGTGAGCCGGTCCACCACGTGCGAGCCGATGAGGCCCGCGCCACCGACCACGACCGCCCGCGCGCCGCGCAGATCCATCGTTCAGCTGCTCCTCTGAGTCGCCGCGTCGCGCGCGGCCAGGGTTGCGGCGAGACCCGCCGTAAGTCCGTGCCATTCGATGCCGGGAAGGAGCGCGCGGAGGCGCCGTGTATCCGCCACGAGGCGGACCGGCTCCCCCGGTCCCTCCACGATGCGGGGAGCCCGGCCGGCCAGCGCCGCCGCCTCATGGGCCACGCTCGCCAGCGTCGTGGTCTCCGGTCCCGCGACGTTGAGGACGAGCGGATTCCCCGGCATCGGCACATCCACCAGCCCCGCGAAGACCTCGATCGCATCCGCCAGGTAGAGCGGCGTCAGCTCCATGCCGATCCCGCCGCTGAGCGTCACCGCTTCCCCCGCGGCCGCCGCCTCCGCCACGCGGCCGATCGCCATCCCGCGCTGCCCCGGCCCGTAGACCCCGAAGACCCGCGTGACGAGCACGTCGAAGAAGCTCGCGTATTGCCGGGCGAGCTGCTCCCCGTTCAGCTTCGTCGCCGCATAGAACGACGTCGCCGCGACGGGCGATTCCTCCGTGAGCGGGCCCCTGGCCGGCGCGTAGACGCTTCCGGTGGAGGCGTAGATGAAGCGACGCACGCCGTTCCGGCGGGCCCACTCGAGCGCGGCGAGGAGCGCGCTCTCGTTGACGCGAAACATGTCCTCCGCCCCATCGGGGAATTCCCGGTACCGGCGGGACTGCGCCAGCCAGAGCACGACGTCGGCCCGGCCGGGCAGTGCATCGGTCCACGCCGGCCCGAGGTCGGCGATGACCGTCGTGCCGGACGCGCCCGCCTCGCGCGGCTCGCGCGCCACGGCGATGACCTCGGCGCGCCCCGCCAGCCGCTCGACGACCCCGCTGCCGACGAACCCGGTGGCGCCGGTGACGACGATGCGCGGTGGGATCACTCCGGCCGGGTGAGCGCGAGGTAGAGCGCGCTCCGATGGGTGTCGTCCTTCCAGGGGTAGCGCTGCACGGTGTCGAGCCGGAACCGGCCCAGCGCCCCCAGGAGCTCGTACTCCCGGAAGTGATGGAAGTGCACGTGGTCGCGGTAGAGCTCGGCGCGATCGGACCAGACGAGCGAGGCGAGATAGAGGCGGCCACCGGGCCGGAGCACCCGCCACGCCTCGTCGAGCGCGGCATGGTGATCGAGCACGTGATCGAGACTCGTGAGGAGGGCGACGGCGTCCACCGCCTCGCTCTGGACCGGGAGCCGCTCGGCCAGGCCGATCAGCCGGAAGTGCGTGGTGTCGCCGAAGAGGGGATCGAGTCCGAGATAGCGGACCCCCGCCGGAAAGACGCTGGCGCTGGTTGCGGGAACGTCGCATCCGACGTCGAGCACCACGCCTCGGGCGTCGGCCACCAGCCGGCGCGTCCGCTCGAGGTGCCGCTCATACCAGATGCTCGAGTGGTCCGAGTTGTGGTTCCCGTGCTTCTGCTTGATCGAGTTGATCAGGGCGTACTGCACGAGCGCGTCGTCGGTGCGCTCGAAGGGAACGTCGATGAGCCCGTCGCCGGCAAAGGGAAGGAGCCGGGCGGGAAAGAGGAGCGGCACGTTCCCGCGGATCGGAAAGTGCTCGCCGCCCGGCGTGGCGAGCCCGCCCGCATCCGGCACCAGCGCAGCTCCGGTGTCGGGGGACGCCAGGAGCGGGAGGGACTCGTCGAGCGTGAGCAGATGTGGGGTGGCGGCGCGACCTGCGGCGCTGCCGGGAATCGAAGTCATGGGGCTCGCTGGCAGGGTGAAGCGCGTCAGGCCGGGCGGCGGAAGCCTCGAATCGCCCGGCGCTCGGCGGGCTGTAAGATAGCGAACCACGTCACCAGCCCAAAGGCGATGACGGTGCCCGGCAGGGCGAGCGCCACGAGCGGGCGCGGGAGGCTCCGGCCGGCGGCCGCTGCCAGGGAGGCGAGCCCCGCCCCGGCCGCCAGCACCACCGCCGTCGCCGTGAACGGAAATGCGATCGGGTGGACCCGGTGCGAGAGCGCGGCCATGAAGACGACCGCCACGGCCTGCCCGGCACAGTTGGCCCAGGCGATCGCCACCGGCGAGGTACCGGCCGTGGCGAGCGCGGCATTCAGCGCGATCGTGACGGCGATTCCGGCGGCGTACGCCCCGAGGTTTCGGAGCGAGCGCCCCTCCAGGAAGGAGCCGATGGATACGACGAAGTAGACGGTGGTGAGCACCGCCGCCAGGGCGAGTGGAGGGACCACGTCGGCGCCGGCGGCGTACATGGGCGTGGCGAGGACCGCAGCGAGCGTGGGCGCCGCGAGCGACAGGAGCGTGACGAGGCATACGCCCCAGACCGCAACGA
The DNA here is from genome assembly GCA_035765075.1 of Gemmatimonadales bacterium. Taxonomy (GTDB): domain Bacteria; phylum Gemmatimonadota; class Gemmatimonadetes; order Gemmatimonadales; family GWC2-71-9; genus CAMLLJ01. The sequence goes on along the minus strand of DASTYH010000082.1, from coordinate 3,915 downwards.
GGAGCAGCACCCGGCTGAAGAGCCGGTCACGCCCCGCCGCGTCCCGCATCCCGACGGCAAAGGGGCCCCAGGCCGCCTGGAAGCCGCTCAGCACGAGGGCCGTGAGCGCAGCGATCTTCTGGCCCACGCCGTAGAGCCCCGCGGACTCGAGGGAGGCGAAGCGCACCACGAAGAACCGGTCGATCGAGGGCGTGAACGCCCCGGCGGTGGCGATCAGCGCAAAGGGGATCCCGATCGCGACCATGCGCCGGGCGAGCCGGGCAGGTCCCGGCCGCGCGAAGAGGTCGCGGCACCCCCAGAGGGCGACGCCGGCGCCGACCGCCTGCCCGGCGAGCGATGCCGCGAAGAGCCCGGGAAGCCCGTAGGCCGTGTGAAACGCCACCAGGTAGGTGAGCCCGATGCTCACCACGACGGAACCGAGCGAGGCGACGAGGTACCACCCGCGCCGGAACTCCCACTTGAGGAGGCTCAGGGCAAAGATGAGCAGTGACGAGAAGGGGACCGTCGCCCCCGCCCAGGCCACGGCCGAGCCGAACGCGCGACTGTCGAGGAGCAGCGCGCTCCACGCCTCGCTCCCGACGATGACGGCGAGCGCCAGGAGGGCGCTCGTCCCCGCGGTGAGGAGCAACGCCTGCGTCGCGGCGGCGCCGCGATCCTCGGTCCCGCCCGCCCGGCCCTGACCGGCAAAGAGCACGACCACGCTGTCGAGTCCCAGCACGCCGAGCGCCGCCAGCAGGTAGGTGTAGACGCCGAGCGCGTCGAAGACGCCGTAGGTCTCGGCGGGAAAGGCCTTCGCCACGATCGGAACCAGCAGGACCTTCACGAACCGCGAGACACCACCGGCCAGGCCATACACGACGGCATCCCGCCCCAGCAGGCCCAGCGCGCCTTTCATCGGCGGATCTCTCCCCGCGCGGCCTGCTCCAGGAGCTCGATGTAGCGCTTCATCACGCGCGGCCAGTGTATCTCCTCCTCCGCCCACCGTCGGTTGGCGTGCCCCCCTGCGATCCGGTCCTCCCGGGAGCGCGCCGCCGCGGCGCGCATCGCCGCCGCGATCTCGTCCTCGAAGCAGGCATTCCAGACCATCGGTGGGCGATGCTCCTCGATCCACTCGACACCGACGTTGCTGATGAGGGGACAGCCCATGCACATCGCCTCGGCGAAGATGCTGCCTCGCCCGCCCCGCCGCCGAAGCGCCGCGTGCAGCGCGGGATCGATCGTCGTCTCGTTGGGGAACTGGTCGAGCACGACGACGCCGGGCAGCGAGTACCAGCGCTTGAGCTCGTCCTTCCGGAGCTCCGGAATCCAGTCCACCCACGGCTCGAGACCGAGCTCCCGGACCGCCTCCCTGCTCTCGCCGAGGCGCTCCCCCTTCTCCACCAGGACCAGTCGGGCGCTCACCGGCAGCGTGCGCACCACCGACGCAAAGGCCCGAATCACCTTGTCGGCCCCCTTGTCGTTGGTGCTGCGGGAGCCGTACGAGTGCCGGGTCGGGAGGAAGAAGACGCAGCCGCTATCGGCGTAGCGCTCGGCGAGGTCCGGCACCGGCACCGGCTCGTACCGCGTACAGTCGTACGGCATCGGCACCGACACGGCGGGCGTCGTGACGCCGGTCCAGGCGAGGTACGTCGGGATCTGGAAGTCCATCACCGTCATGATGAGCGAGGCGTTCTGCAGCTGCTCGCGCACGTGGCGCCGATTGAGGCGGCGCTGAAGCCGCACCGGCTCGGGGCCGCCCATGATCTTGCTGATGGCTCCCCGAATCGAAACCGGCGCGGGCACGGCGGACTCGATGTCGAAGCCGCAGGACCAGAGGACGTAGGGATGCGTGTAGTGCTGCGCCAGGAAGAGCCCCTCCCCCACGACGAGCGCCACGTCGGCGCCGGCATTGAAGTCGCGGACGAAGCGGCGGCCTTCACGCGGAAGCGGGCCGCGGTACAGGTAGGGGAGCCGGAAATGGTAGTAGTGGCACCACTCCGGCATGTGATTGCGGTCGAAGGAGCGGTCCTCCCACCAGGGATAGTCTGCCTCGACCAGCTTGATATTGAAGAAATAGTGCGCATCCACGCCGCTGGCGCGGAGCCAGCCCGCGAGGAGATAGTCGTATGCCAGGACTCCCCCGAACACGTGCACGCGCATTGCCGGCCTTTCAGTGAGGGATCGCCGCGCCGAAGATAATCACTCACGGGCACGCGTTCGCGCCTTGACGCCCTCCCCGACGTCCGCGACGTTTCCAGCACCTATGACCACCCCTCCCGCCGAACGCCGCGCCGCCGCTCCCGGTCCGGGCGGCGACGCACCGTCGCTCATCGGTCTCGCCGCGCAGCTCGTCCGGCGCTGGCGCTTCATCGTCCTGGCAGGGCTCGCGGGGGCGGTGATCGCGGCGACGTGGTCGCTCCTCGCCACCCCGCGCTTCCGGGCGTCCGCCCGTTTTGCCCTCGAAGAGCGACGCGGCATCTCGTCGTCGGGCGGACTGGCGGCCCTCGCCGGGCAGCTGGGCGCGGGCGGGCTGACGGGGGTCCGGTCCCTCCAGTTCTACGCCGAAGTGCTGACGAGCCGTGATCTCCTCGAACAGGCGGCGCTCGACACGTTCCCCGATCCCGCCGACGGCACGCCCCGGCCGCTGATCGACATCCTGGAGATTCCCGGCGACACCGAGCGGGAGCGGCTCAACGCGGCGGTGGAGCGCCTGCATGACCGCGTCACTACGAGCACCAACGACCGCACGGGCACGATCACCCTCAATGTGCTCCTGCCCGATCCGGAGCTCGCCGCCGCGGTGGCGGCGAACCTCTACACCGACCTCGAGCGATTCAATTTCGAAACCCGGCGGACCGCGGCCACCGAGCGGCGGGAATTCGCGGCGCGCGAGCTGGAGCGCGCCCGGCGCGAGCTCCATGATGCGGAGGCGGAGATGCGCCGCTTCCTCGAGCGGAATCGCGGGGGCCTCGACATTCCGCGGCTCGACTTCGAGCGGCAGCAGCTCGAGCGGCGCATCGACGTGCGCGCCGAAGTCTACAACCGGCTTGCGCGAGAGCTCGAAGAGGCCAAGGTGGACGAGGTGCGCGACACGCCCGTCTTCACGCTGATCGAGGCCCCGAAGCCACCGGTGTATCGCGATTTCCCGCGCCGCACCTGGATGACGATCGTCGGGGGCCTCCTCGGTGGCGCCGCCGCAGTGCTCTGGATCGTCCTCGCTGCCGCGTCCCGATCGGCGCGCGCGCTCGATCCCGCCGCCTACGAGGAGCTGCGCTCGGCGCTCAGGGGACGGACCGCCTGAGCCGCCGCCGGTGAGAGGAGCGCCATCAGCGCCACCAGGGTGATCGGCGCCGTGACGCTGGGCTGCTCCAGATAGCTGTCGAAGAGTCCGGCCAGCAGGAGGAAGGGAATCGCGAAGCCCGTCACCGCTCCCGCCGCCCGGATCGACGGCGACTCACCCCCCCGCCACACCCGCCACCCCGCCAGTGACAGCAGCGCGAAGAACCAGGCCACCAGCGCCGTCCCCAGCACGCCGAACTCCGCCACGATCCCCACGATGCTGCTGAACGGGCTCGTCAGCACTCCGCTCTGGTACCGGATCGCGTCCACGAACTCGCTCGTGTAGAGGTCGTACGCCACCGACCGGTACGCCGCGCCGGTGTGCGGCGGGATGAACGAGGGCAGCTGGTCGCCCTCCTTGTAGAGCACGTCGGACGCCCGGATCGTCGCCGCCCGCGTGGCGTAGCTTCCGGGGCCGAATCCGATCCAGGTGGTGAGCCCTCCTTCTCCGAGCAGGAGCCCGGTGCGCCGTACGAGCTGCACCTTCGGATTCAGCTCCGCGAGCGAGGCGTACGGCTTCCAGAGTCCCGCGACGACGACGCGGGCCACCGTGGCGCCCGCAGCCGCGATCCCGATGACGACTGCCGCGAGCAAAAG
>DASTYH010000081.1:0-6372 GCA_035765075.1 Gemmatimonadales bacterium | reverse complement strand
CTCGAAATAGACCCCATCGGGGCGAACCTGGCGGGCGAGCTCGGCGCGGAGGATGGACTCCCCCCGCTCCCGCCAGCGCCGGGCGCCCCGAAGCTCGGGGAAATGGGTTCCCAGGTAGACGAGGCCGAGCGCCTCGCCGGTCAGATGGGTATTGGGACTGAAGTAGGTGGAGAGGAATCCCTCGATATGCCGGGCATGCAGGTGGAGCATGCCAAGGGTCCGCCGGTAGATCGGCGGAGTGAGCGCGGGGGAGCGGCGGACCAGATGCAGCGCCCAGGTCCACGCGATGGCGCGGAACGCCACCTCCAGGCTGCTCGCCCAGTTCATCCCCTGCTTCGGGGGATTGGCGTCCATCCAGCCGGTGAGCTGGGCCACGAACGACGCGGCGAAGCTCTCCTCGCCGGTGAGCGCGTAGGCCTGTCCCAGGGTAACGAAATGCTGATGCCGGCTCAGCTCCCACACGAGCTTGTGGTCCCCCACGACGGTCGCGTCGAGGTAGGGGACCCGGCTCCAGTGCTCGAGCGGAGCGCGGCGGCCCGACACGGGGTCGAGCTGCCAGTCGATCGGATCGCCGAACGAGAGCCCGCGATAGCCGAGCAGGTCGAAGCTCCCCCGCGCCGCGCGCCGGGCGGCGTCGACGAGATCGGCGGCCACGTCCGGCCACCGCGCCCGCAGGGCCGCGGCGGCGCCGACCGGATCGTCCATCGCGGCAAAGGCGGGGGCGCGCGATTGCCGGAACGCGGCGAGGAGCGCCTCGGGGTCGGACGCGCCCGCAATGATCCGCCGGAACCGGGCCTCGTCCGGCTCGCGTCCGTCGGGATGCAGGCCCGCGCGTTCGAGAGCGACGATCCCCCGCTGGGCGCTCCGGGCGCCGACCTCGGAGGGCGTGAGCCGGCGAAGGCGACGGAGCAGCGAGGTCACCGGTCCCCGCGATAGATGCGATCCCACTCGCTCGCGACCGCCTCCCACGCATAGGTCCGGAGGAAGGTCTCGCGAGCGGCACGGCTCAGGCGGAGCGCGCGCTCCGGATCGCGCAGGAGCGCGATGACCCCGGCTGCCAGCGCATCCGCATCGCCTGCCGGGACCATCACACCCGTGACACCCTGATCCACCACGAAGGGAATGCCCCCGGCGTCCGAGGTGACGACCGGCGTGCCCGCGGCGAAGCCTTCGAGAATAGACTGGGGCATGTTGTCGATCAGGGACGCATTGACGTAGATGTCGGCCCGGTCGTAGAGGGAGGGCATGTCCGGCGGGCGGATGGCGCCCGTGAATTCGGTGTTGCGGAGCCCCAGCTCGGCCGCCAACCCGACGAGCGCCTGGCGCTGACTCCCGTGTCCGGCAACGATGAGCGCCGCCTCGGGGAATTCCCGCTGAACCAGCGCGAAAGCCCGCAGCACGGCTTCCACATTGTACAGCGCCTCGAAGTTCCGGTTGGAGAGCATCTTCGGCTGGAGCGGAAATCGTTCCCGATACGGAATACGCTCGAGCTCGACGAAGTTATGAATGGCCACCGCCTCGAGGCCGAACTTCGCGAACACTTCGACGAGATACCCGGACGGCACCACGATGCGGTGTGCCGCGCGCAGTATGGGCAGCGCCACCGCCCGCCACCGAGCCAGGTGATCCTCGGCCTCACCGCTCCGGTAGTTGAGAATGACCCGACGCCCGAAGAGCCGCCCGATGAGAATGGCGGGCGCGGGCGCCAGCAGGAACGACCAGTAGGACGCCGAAAAGACATGGAGGACATCGTATCGCCAGGCTCGGGCCAGGAGGCTCGAGACGTAGGCGATGGACGTGACGATCGTGCGGACGTACTTGATCCGTTGCAGCGCCCGTAGCGGCCCGGGGAGCCGCGGGTTCACCGGGAGGAAATCCATGTCGAGCGCCGGCTCCTCCCGCAGCCGCTCGAGGAGTCGCTGCGCGGCGACGGCCTGACCGCCGAGAATATCGAGCGATGGCGCCACGATGCACACCCGAACCCGACGTGTCGGATCCATTACCGGCGCCCTCCCCACACATCCCACCGCCCCCGCAGTCCATTCGCCGTTGCCGCGATCACCGACAACTGCATCGACCAGAGCCACACGATTACCCCCTTGAGCCTCGCCCCGTGTCCGGTGGCGATCGCGAGCCCGGCGAGAAGCGCGCCGGCGGCGAGCATGATGACTACCCCGGTCCATCCGGTGCGCTGGAGGACGGCACCCGCGGTACCGACGGCCACCCCGAGCGCGAGCCACGGCGTCAGCAGGCGCAGGAGCTTGTGGCAGACGAACTGCACCCAGACCGGATTCCGCACCGGCACGAGGACCGCGGGGAGCCAGGCGCAGAGCTGAAAGTTTCCGGTGAGCGTCCGGACCTTGCGGTGATACTCCTCGGCCGGCACGGTGCGCCGGGCGTCGAAGGCCCGTGCGCCATCGGTGAAGCCGATCCGCTCCCCTCGCAGCACGAGGCGCATCGGGAGATAGAGATCGTCCAGGATGAGCCCCACGGGGAGCGGCGCCCACAGCTCGCGTCGCATCGCGTAGATGGATCCGCTCACCCCGATCGCGGAGTGGATGATTGCCTCGTCACGGCGGAGGCGCCGCTCCATGCGCCAGTACCGCTCGACGAGCGAGGCCCGCCCGCGCTCGGGAAGTTCGAGCCGCCCGGAAGTCACCCCGTAGACCCCCGTGGCAAGGACCGCGGCCAGTCGGCGGAGCGCATCCGGCGCGAATCGCTGGAAGGTGTCCGTGAACACGAGGAGCTCGCCGGTCGCGGCGGCGGCCCCGGCGTTGAGCGCCGTGGCCTTCCCGCCGGGGGCTTCGCCCCGGACGACGCGGATTCGGGCGTCGTCCCGCTCAATCTCGGCCGGGGTGACCGGACTCGAGACATCGAGCGCTGCGATTACCTCGATGCGGTCGGGAGGATAGTCACCCGCGAGCACGTCGGCGAGCCGCGCGCGGAGATCGGCGGCCGCGTCGCGGGAGGCGACGACGACCGAGATGCGCGGCCATTCGGCCGGATCGGAGGGCGCGGGCGCGCGGCGGAGCGCGGCGAGCCCGCGCATGACGAGCGGATAGCCGACCCAGATCAGCGCGAGGAGGAAGGCCGAGCCGAACGCGAGCGTCGTCACAGCGAGTCGTAGACCGATTCGAGGGTGCGCGCGAACGAAGCGCGGTCGAAACGGCCCTCGAGACTCGCACGCGCCGCCGCACCCATGGCGGTACGCCGCTCAGGATCGCCGATCAGCGCATCCAGGGCGGCGATGAAGCCGGGAACATCGTCCGGCTCGAGCACCCACCCTTCGGCGGGGCTCCGGACGATCTCCCGGATCCCGCCCACCCGCGTCGTCACCACGGGGAGCGAGGCGGCCATGGCCTCGGCCACGACCATGCCGAAGGTCTCGCCCCGGGTGGGGAGGAAGAAGATGTCGGCGCTCGCCAGCACGTCGGGAACATCCGATCGCGAACCGATGAAGCGGACGCTTCCCCCGAGCGCCGGGTCCCCGGCCTCGGCGTAGATCCGCTCGGCGTACTCCTCGTATCCCCGGCCGGTACGCCCCGCGATCACGAAGCGGAGGCCGGGCCACTTCGGAACGAGCGCGCGCGCCACATGGAGCAGCACGTCGAGCGCCTTGTTGGGGGTGATCTGGCAGACGGTGGCGATCACCACGTCCGAGGAAGCCAGCCCGAGCTCGGGCCGGATCGGCGTGCCGCTTTCGAATCGCTCGATCTCGACCGGATTGTAGAGGACCCCCGTTTTCCCCGCGATCCGCTCGAGGTGCCCGGTCGAGCGGCGGTGGGCCTCCGAGACGAAGAGCACCCGGTCCGCCACGAGCCGGTCGAGGTTCTGCCGGTCGACCGTGAGCGGATTGTGGACGTGCAGGACCACGGGGACCCGGGCCAGCGCCGCGCCGAGCACGATGTCGAGATTCCACCCGAATTCGTTCACGTGCAGCACATCGGCACGGAGTCGCCGAAGGAGCGCGGCGGAGCGGACGATACGCCGCAGCGCGTCGAACGGCTGACGATACGTCACCTCGCCAGCCGACCCACGCACGATCTCGACGCCCCGCCGCTCGAGCTCCTCGACAAGCGGTCCCTCGCCGCTCGCCAGGAAGAGGGGCGTATGCCGGCCGCGGTCGAGCGCGTCGATCAGCCCCGCCAGCGCCTTCGGCGAGCCGGTGTCGAACTGCTGCGAGCTGTAGTAGTAGAGGATGCGCACGTCAGCCCCCTCGCGCGAGGGCGCGGAAGGCCCGGATGCTGCCCACCGTCTGCCAGGTCCGCAGCTTGAAGTAGAAGCGCCGCTTCGGGGAGACCGCGGTGAGCCACTTCAGGGCCGCCGACGCCAGCTCACGATAGAAATGTCGCGGCACGCCGCCGATCATGACCGCCTGCGGACGACCCGGCCGGAACGGCTCGAACCGACCGCTGTCGTAATACCAGTCGAGAAAGTAGCGGCGGGTCAGCCGATCCTTCGCCACCGGGTGGCGGATGCGCGCAGCCGGCGCGAAGCGGACCTCCTCCCCGCGGGCGATCATGCGGAGGCCGAGCTCGGTATCCTCGCCGAGCGGCGAGGCGGCGCCGGCGGGCCCCAGCTCGGAGCGGAAGCCTCCCTGCCGCTCGAAGACCTCCCGGCGCCAGGCCGCATTCGCGCCGATCGGCGGCACCCGGGTGATTCCGGCGGCCGGCTGCGAGTACTGGACGATGGCGGCCATCATCCGGTACGGCGGCTCGGCGCTCGCCCACCGTGGGCGAGGGCCGGGCCACTCGGGCTCGACCGCGCCGGCGACTCCCATGCACGCCGGATCCTCGAACGGCCGGATGATCTCCGAGAGCCACTCCGGAGGGATCCGCACATCATCATCGGTGAAGACCAGGATCGATCCTCGAGCCTCGGCGATCCCGCGATTGAGCGCATGCGACTTCCCCTGCGTGCCCTCGAAGACGTACCGGAGGGGGAGCGTGCCAAGCGCAACCCGGCGTTCCACCTCCACACGGGTGCCGTCCGAGGAGTTGTTGTCCACGACGAGCACTTCCCACCCGAGATCGCCGACCCCCTGCTGCGCCGCGAGATCGTCGAGGACCGCCCCGAGGCCGGACATCCGGTTGAACGTGCAGACCACGACACTCACCCGCGGCACCGCCGTCGCCGCCATCAGCGGAACTCCGCGTAGAGCCGGGCGAGCGCGCCCGCGAACGTCGCCCGGTCGAAGCGACCGTCGAGGCTTGCCCGTGCGGCGCGGCCCACGATCCGCCGGCGATCAGGAGAGCTGATGAAGAGCTCGAGCGCCGCTGCAAAACCGGCGCGATCGTCCACCGGGACGAGCGTTCCCAGCGCCGCGGAGGAGAGGACCTCGGGAATGCCCCCCACGTTCGACGCCACGACCGGGAGTGAAGCGGCCATCGCCTCCGCCACGACGAGCCCGTACGTCTCATGGCGGCTGGGCAGGAAGAAGACATCGGAGCTGCGGAGCAGGTCCGGAATGTCCTGACGCGGGCCGAGAAAGGTGACCCGCCCCGCGAGCGGGGCATGGGCGGCACGGGCCATCTGCGCTCGGGCGTACTCCTCCTCCCCCTTGCCGGCGGGTCCCGCCACGAGGAAGCGCAGTCGGGGATGCCGGGGTACGAGCTCGAGGGCCACGTCGAGCAGGACGTCGATGGCCTTGCGCGAAGAGAGCTGGCAGACCGACGCGACGACGATTTCGTCCGCGCCCACGCCGAGCGATCCCCGGATGGAGTGACCCGAGGCAAACCGGCCCACGTCGATGGCGTTGTGGAGGACGGCCGACTTGTCGGCGATGAGCTCGAGCCCGGGCGTTTCCCGCCGATGGGCCTCGGACACGAAGAGGACCCGGCTGGCGGCGAAGCGGTGCAGGTTCCTCCGGTGGACGCGGAGCGGAGTGTGTACGTGCAGGATCACCGGGATACGCGCGAGCCACGCCCCCATGACGAGGTCGAAGTTCCAGCCGAACTCGTTGACGTGGACGAGGTCGATCCGCATCCGGCGAAGCCACCGCGCGGCGGCGGAGGTCCTTCGGGCGGCGCGGAACGGATGCGCCCCCTCGAGCTCCGACACCCGGCCCCGGAGAATCTCCACGCCGCGGGCCTCGAGTGCGGCGAGGAGCGGGCCTTCGCCGGTGGCCAGGAAGAAGGGGGTGTGCGCATGCCGATCGAGGAGCTCGACGATGGTGGCGAGCATCCTGGGCGAGCCGGTGTCGAAGTGCTGCGAGTGATAGAAGTAGAGGATCCGCATGCTCAGTCCGTCGCGGTCGAGCGCCGACGACGGTAGAACTCCCTGATGGCGCCCGCGGACATGAGCATGCGGAGCTTGAAATAGAACCGACGCCTCGGGTCCGCCGCGGTCAGCCAGCGGAGCGAGCAATCGGAG
>DASTYH010000080.1:0-2519 GCA_035765075.1 Gemmatimonadales bacterium | reverse complement strand
GATGGCTCCGCGCACCGTGGTGGGTGTTTGCCGCGTGGGGTGCCGCGCTTGCCGCCGTTTCGGCACTTCTCCTCCTTGCCCGACGGAGCGACACCCGGTATTCGATCCGCGGCCTCGCCAGGTGGCTGGAGGCGCGCGAGGCGTGGCGCCACGGTGCGCTCACCTCGCTGCTCGAGGCGCCGGCGGGAGGCACGAGCAGCTCGCTCCTCTCCGCGGCGGATTCCGCGCGTGCCGAGGAGCTTCAGCGTCGTGGCGGGGCGGAAGTCGCCCCGATCGAACGGCCGGTGCGTCGGCGGCTCGTCGCGGGTGCGGCGGTGCTGCTGCTCGGTCTCGCGACGCTCGGCACCGCCGGTCCGCGGGATGGCGCCGCTGCTGCGCTCTGGCATCCGGCGCGGGCCTGGGAGCTCACTACGGCGCCCGTGCGGCTCCGCGCCAGTGCCGAGATGGTGGATCGGGGCGATTCGGTCCGACTGGAGCTCGAAGCGCCCGGGCGGCGCCATGCAACGCTCTGGACCCGGGCCCCGGGCGAGACCTGGCGCCCGCACGGCGTAGCGCTCGATTCGCTCGGTCGGGCCGCCCGGGTACTGGGGCCCCTCACGAGCGACCTGCACGCCCGGCTCACCAGTGGAAGCCGCTCCTCCGACACCGTCCTCGTGCACGTCCGGCTGCCGGTCTTTCTCGGCGCGCTCACGGTGACGGCGCACTACCCGCGCTATCTCGGAATGGAGGACGAGCCGGTTCCCACCAACGGCGACACGATCATCGTTCCGGCGGGAACCCGACTGGAAACCCGGGGATCGGCAACCGCGGAGCTCAGTGGCGCCCTGTGGGCCGCCGGGGATCGGCGCCATCAGCTGCAGGTGAACGGTTCCGACTTCGCCGGCAGCTTCACCCCCGGCGGCTCGGCCGCATGGGAGCTGGCCCTCACGACGCTGGCGGGCGCCGCCCTCGGCGGCGACACGGTCCGCCTTCCGGTGCGCGTGGTTCCCGACAGCGGCCCGAGCATCGAGCTCCCGGTTCCGGGCATGGATACCCTTGCGCCCCTCTCGATGCGGCTCGGGCTCGTGGTGGATGCCCGGGACGACCACGGAATCACGACGATAGCCATCGAGACGAGGCGCGGGGGGCGCGCGCGGGATTCGGTGCGGAGCGAGCAGCTTCCACTCCCGTCCGGGACCCCCGACCACGCAGTTCTGGGGTACGAACTCGACCTCACCCGGCTCGGGCTCCGGCCCGGCGATACGCTCTTCTACCGCGCGCGCGCGGTCGACAACGCGCCCGCCGGCCATGTGGCCCGTTCGCGGGAGTTCAGCGTGCGGATTCCGACGCTGAGCGAGCTTCGGACGGCCCAGCGGAACGTCACGGAGGGAATCGGCTCGAGGCTCGACTCGCTCGCGGAGAAGAGTCGTGCGCTCGAGCGCCAGACCGAGGATGCGTCCCGCGAGCAGGTGCGGGGCGATCAGTCCCGGTCGGGTACCGAGGCGCTTTCGTTCGAGCAGGCGAAGAAGGCGGAGGCGATCGCCTCGGCGCAGGAGGAACTGCTCCAGGAGGCGCAGCAGGTGCAGGACGCGCTCGAAGCACTCGAAAAGAGCATGGAAGAGGCGGGGCTCGACGATCCCCAGTTCCGCGAGCGCCTTCAGGAGCTGCAGGATCAGCTGAACCGCGCACTCACCCCCGAAATGCGGGAGAAGCTCGAGGAGCTGCGGCGCGCCCTCCAGGAGCTCGACGCGGAAGGCGCCCGGGAGGCGCTGCAGGACCTGGCAAAGGCGCAGGAGCGTCTCCGGGAGGCGCTCGAGCGGAGCCGGGAGCTCTTCGAGCGCGCCGCGCTCGAGGGAGACCTCGCCAACCTGGCCGAGGAGGCGAAGGAGCTGGCGGAGGCACAGCAGGAGTGGAGCGAGGAGACCCGGCGCGCCGACAGCGCGGCCGCAGCTGCCGCGGAGGCGGCGCTGGCCGATCGTGCCGATTCTCTCGCAGCCGCGATGCAGGACGCCGCGGAACAGATGGAGGCCGGCGCGCAGGAGCAGCTCGAGGCGGGCGCCGAGCAGGCGGCCGAGGCCGCGCAGGAAATGCGGCAGGCGCAGCAGATGATGCAGCAGGGAGACCGGAACGGTGCCCGGCAGAAAGGGAGCCGGGCCGCGCAGATGCTGGCGCCGCTCGGCGCGCAGATGCAGCAGCAGCGCACCCAGATGCAGGCGGAGTGGCGCGAGGAAGTCTCCGCGGCGCTCGATCGCGCGCTCGCCGAGACGACCCGGCTCACCGAGCGGGAGCTCGCCGTCCAGGAGAACCTGCGAGGCGGGAGGCCCGCGGACGCGACGCGGGCGGAGCAGGGAACCATCGAGGAAGGGGTGGATCGCCTTCTCGATCAGGTGCGCGAGGTGGCGGGGAAGAACGCGCTCGTCTCCCCGCAGATCGCCGCGTCGCTCACCCTCGCCCGGGAACACATGACGAAATCGCGCGAAGCGGTGGCCAGCGCCTCCCCGAATCCACGCGCCGCCGCAGAGCGGGCCGGCGCCGCGGTC
>DASTYH010000079.1:0-12542 GCA_035765075.1 Gemmatimonadales bacterium | reverse complement strand
GGTCCGGCGAGAATCGCGGCGAGGTCGCTCCCGAACCGCGCCCGACCCCGCGGGCCCAACCGCGCGATCCGGGCGATGGCCGCGGGATCGGTTGGCCGCTCGGCGGCACGCGCGCGAATGGCCGCCAGGGTGAGCAGCTCGATGGCGGGAATCCCGAGGGCCGACGCGGTTCGATCGCGCCACCGGACCAGCGCGACCACAAGCGCCGATTCGGTCGGCGGAACCGGGGAGTCCGCGAGTCCCTCCACGAGGAGCGCACCCCAGGTGGCCGCGATCCTCGCCCCGACGCCGGGAATGGCCGCCAGCTCCTCCACCGTTCGGGGCGGCCGCCACGCGAGCCGTGAGAGGGTCTCGTCATCGAGCAGCGCCCCCGGCCACGGGGCACCGCGGCGACTCATTGTGATACGGAGCGCCCTGAGCCGTCGTGCCGCATCGGAGCCTGCGCTGAAGTCGGCAGGAGTTCCCCGGCAGAGATCGCAGCCGCTGCAGGACATCGCCGCCTCGCCGAAGTACCCCAGCAATACCTTCCTGCGGCACGACCGCGCCCGTGCGTAGTGCTCGACGGCCGCGATGCGTCTCGCCGCCGCGGCGCGTCGCGCCTTCACCGGACGCCAGTCCACCGGGCCCCGGTCTGGACGCAGCTCGTGCCGCAGCCGCTCGGCCGACTCCGCAACTGCCCTGGGCACCCGCGCGGGGGGCAGGTGCCCCGACCAGATCGCCTCGAGCGTCCGCTCAGGCGGGAAGGTGACGTCCAGCTGGCGGAGGTGCACGTCCGCATCTCCCGGACGGCAGAGCAGGATGCAGCGGGCACGCTGGCCGTCCCGCCCCGCCCTGCCGGCTTCCTGGTAATACGACTCCGGCGTTGGAGGCATGGACCAGTGGACGACAAGGCGCACCGTGGGCTTGTCGATCCCCATGCCGAAGGCCGAGGTGGCCACCACGACGTCAACCTCGTCAGAGAGAAATGCGTCGAGCCGCCGCGAACGGACCGTCCGCTCGAGTCCGGCGTGATAAGCGACCGCCCGATGACCGGCGTCGCGCAGCGCGGCGGCGATGGCCTCCGTTGCCTTCCGCGTCGGCGCGTAGACGATGCTCATCGCATCATCGTGGGCGAGCAGGGCGAGGAGCGCCTCGAGTCGCTCGCGCTCCGAGCCGACCTGGCGGACACCGAACCAGAGGTTGCGCCGGTCGAACGATCCGAGGTGCTCGGCACGGGCGCGCCCGCGATTTCCGAGGCCGAGCGCGGAGGCGATCTCGCGCCGCACCGCAGGGGTCGCGCTTCCCGTCAGCGCAACGACCGGCGGCCACCGAAGCCGGTAGCGGGCCCGGCGGAGCAGGCGGTAGCTGGGCCGGAAGTCATGCCCCCACTCCGCAATGCAGTGGGCCTCGTCGATGGCGAGCCGGCAGGGGAAGAGCTGTCGGCGCTCCAGCTCCGGTACCAGGCGCTGAAGCCGTTCGGGGGAGGTATAGAGGAGCCGGCTGCCACCGGCGACGGTATCGAGTGCCGCCGCGATCTCGGCAGCGCTCATCGGTCCGGCGAGGCTCACGGCGGGAATCCCGCGGGCGAGCGAGGCCGCGACCTGGTCCTGCATCAGCGAAATGAGCGGAGAGACGACGAGCGTGTAGCCCCCGAGGACCATGGCGGGAACCTGAAAGCAGACCGACTTCCCGCCCCCGGTGGGGAGGACGCCCAGGGTATCGCTCCCGGCCAGGACCGACCGGACGACATCACCCTGAAGCCGGCGGAAGCTGGTGAAGCCGAAGTGGCGCTCGAGCACGGCGCACGCGGTTGCGTAGCGATCGCGCATGCCGCATTCTCGCGAGAACGCGCGAACTGATGGTGATCCCGAAAATGCGAGCGGGCGCAGAAAGGAAAAGCGCGGGACGATCGACAGCCGTCCCGCGCTTCCCGGCCTTGACCCGATCAGTGGAACGTGATTCCGGCACTCAGCTGGAGGACGTTGAGTGAGCCGCCCTCGAAGTCGGCAAGATACCAGCTCACCACCGGTACGATCGACAGGTTCCGGCCCACCCGGAAATCATTCCCCACCCCGAGGAGAAATCCCACGCCGGTGTCGTCGCCGAAATCCTCGACGTCCACATAGCCAAGCCCCAGGCCGCCTTTCAGATGGAGCCCGCCGGCGGGGTCGGGGTAGTAGTACACCGTCGCGGTGGATGCACTCACCGAGTAGGTGGTATCGAAATCCTCGTCGATCCAGGAGTTGGACTCGAAGCCAAGCAGGACTCTGTCGCTCAGTTTACCGCCGAGCTTGAGGAGCCCGGAGAGCCCGCCCTCCCGGCCGCAATCATCGCAGTCGGAGGATCCCAGTGATCCGTACCCGAAACCGAACCCGATCCAGAACCCGTTCCGGACCTGCGGATGCTGCGCGGTAAGCGCTGCCGGAGCGGCGACCATGAGAAGACCCACGACAGTCAGGAACTTCGACCAGCGAGCCATGCCGCACCGTCCCGGTTGAGGAAGACAGGTAGTCGCCGACCAGGCCCGGGAGAACGCCCCGGTGCCGCCGTGCCAGGATATCGATTTCGCGGGAAGAGTATCGCGAAGGTAGGGAACGCCGGCGATTCGCACAACCGCCGGAGGCGGGACGCCCGGGGGCCGCACATGCGCATGCCCGCGGTCGCGGGCATGCAGCAGGTCTGCGAGCGCCTCTATTCCTCGCCGAAGCGGACGCCAGCCATGATCTGCAAGCCGCTGACGCTGTTGTCGAAGAAGTGATTGAAACGCGCGTCCGCGAAGAACCCGACGCTTCCGCCCGGGCGATGGAAATTGGCGCCCGCGCCGACGTTCACGCCAAACTCGGTCTCGTCGAATCCGAGTAGGCTCGCGCCGCCCAGCAGATAGGGATGCAGGGTCCGGGAGGCGGTCGAAAAATGGTAGGCCGCATCGCCGTTGAGCAGGAAGTAATCGTCGCCTTCATTGAAGAGATAGCTGCCGTCGAGACGGAAGCCGAGATGGCCGACGGGAATGAAGTCCACGATCGCACCGAACCCGAAATCGCTGCCACCGCCTTCCTCGAGGGAGAACTGGCCAGTCCCCCCGAGGCCGTACCGGATCCCCTGCGCGTCCGCCCGGGTGCCGGCGAGACAGAGCGCAGCCAACGTAATGGCGACGATATGGCGTTTCATGCGGATCTCCGAAGTCGGGGGATTCGCCCGCGCGTTCGGGCCGTCCGAATCCCGAAAGGACCGGCCCACCCGAAGAGTGCGGTGGGCCGGTCCCGGTGGACCATGATCCGCGTCACCAAAAGAAACTGCCCCGCCGGTTGGCGGGGCAGCTCTCCTGCTTGAGGCTGGCGAATTACATCCCGCTGCCGCCGAACCGCACGCCGACGTTGATCGGCACGAAGTTCGTGCTCTCGTCCTCGGTGAAGATGTTGTGGAAGCGGCCCTCGATGAAGACGGAGGCGCTGCCCATCGCGACGTTGAACCCGGCGCCGGCGTTGATGCCGAACTTGGTCTCGGAATCATCGTCGAAGTCGTCGAAGTTCGACTTCATGTTGTAGGCGCCCGCGCCACCGATGAGGTAGGGGTGGAACGTCGACTCCTCGGACGTCTGGAAGGTGTACACGACGTTTGCCGTGCCGCTGATCATCTGCCAGTTGCCGCTGCCGAAGGCCGTCTCGAAGAGATCGCTGAAGCCGAGACGCTGATACATGCCCTCGATCCGGAAGCCGACCGGCAGGTTCGCCGGCGCGAACTCCGCGTGCAGCGCGCCCTGGTAACCGGTCTTCGCCGCATCGCCGAAGTCTCCGAGCGGGAGCGTCAGACCGCCACCGATGCCGAACTGCACCGACGTCTGCGCCTGGGCGCTCGTGGTAAACAGAGCGGAAGCCAGCGCGAGAGCTGCAACACCCTTCAACATACCCTTCATGTCCCCTCCTAGTTCCCGGTTGACCTGTTGAAAAGCCTGAACACTCTCCCCTGCGACCGCCCGTTCCGGCGGTGGACCACTACCTGACCTTCCCCCCAGCCGAGCCTGCTGCAATTAACCACCGAAGTTAGCGATTCCTTCCGCTTTCGCAACGGGGGCGCCCCGGAACGGCCCCGTAAACGCTTACAGTACATGCCGTTGCCAAAAGCGGCAGTGATCGCAGAAAGCGTCAGCTTTCAGGCCGGGGGGTCGTTCCTGGGTAGGCGCCGCGCCTGCCGTGCGGCAATCAGCCGCCACACGAACGACACCCCGAGCACCCCCATGGCCGCCCAGATCAGCGCCTCGGAATCGTACGCTAAGGCAAAGACTGCCAATACGATACCGGCCAATCCCAGGAGCTGGCGCATCAGCGGCCGAGGAATCCCGCCACGGCGTCCCTGAATTCCGGGGTGGCCCGGGCCGAGGCATTGACCCTCGCTCCGAGCGCTACGCCGTCAGCAAAGCCGATGCCGTCGAGCTCATAGAAAAGACGCTTGAGCAGACCCATGGCCGACACCGGTGCCCCCGCCAGCTCCCGGGCAAGTCGAACCCCCTCCGTCTCGAGCTCCGCCCCCGGTACCACCCGCGAGACGAGCCCGAGTCCCAGTGCGGGAGATGCGTCGACGAGTCGCCCCGTCGCGACCAGATCGAACGCGATCTTCTCCGGGACCGCGCGCCGGAGGAGCGTGAGCACCATCGCGGGGACGAAGCCGCGGCGGATCTCGGGAAAGCCGATCCAGGCATCATCCGCCAAGACCACGAGATCGGCAGCGAGCACCAGCCCCGCCCCACCTGCCAGCGCTCGGCCGTGCACCGTTGCCACCACCGGCTTCGGCAGCGACCGCATGCGCGAGAAGAGGGTGCCGAGCCGGAGCGCGTCCCGCTCGTTCTCGTCGAGCGGGCGGTCCACCGACGCGAGAAGCTCGTCCAGGTCCGCACCGGCGCAGAAATCGGGACCATTCCCGCGGAGCAGCACCACCCGGACCGCGGCATCGAGATCGGCGCGGTCGAGCTCCTGGTGCAGCGACTCTACGAGCGAAGTCCCGAGCGCGTTTCGCTTCGCGGGGCGGTCGAGCGTCAGGGTGAGGACCCCGTCCGCGAGCCCGGTCCGGAGCTCGTCGGTCACGGCGCGCCCCCCGCGCGGAGCCGCCGCGCGAGCGCGCGCGGAACCGGGATCTCCAGACGGAGCAGGGCCGTGGAATAGACCTTTCCCTGGGCGTCGGTCTTGAGCGACAGCGTCCCTCCGCCGTCGAGCGCCCCGTGCAGGAGGAAGTTGAGGGCGTGGAGGTTCGGGAGCTCGAACCGCTCGACCCCGCTCACCATCCCGCGGAAGTGTTTCGCCACCCGCTCGCGCGTGACCTGGGCGGCGAGCAGCTCGTAATACCCCGGCTCGAGCGCGATGAGCCCGACGTTGGCCGTGTCCCCCTTGTCCCCCGACCGCGCATGCGCCAGGTACCGCAGCTGGAGCGGCTCGGTTGCGGCGGCCGCGCGCTTCTTCACCGGCATGGTGCGGCACTCCCGAATCCGGAAGTTGATTCTTCGACGCGAAGGCACGAAAAGCAGACTTTCCTCATGCTTCGAGGATCTCGACATGGACGTGCGGCTCGATCTCGCGCCGGTCGATGAGCGCGGGCCAGTAGGCCACGATCTCCTCCACCTGTGGCCGGCCGCCGGCGAAGCCGGTGACGCTCGGCGGCCCCGTGAGGACCAGTGGGGCGATCTCCCGGGTGAACCGCTCGACCGGCGCCTTCTCTCGCGCCCGGACACCGATCCGGAGCTGCACTTCCGGTGCGTCCGGCGCGGCGGGGCCCGCAAGGCGGCCGTGGGTCGCGTCCACCCCGACGTACTCCGTCAGGATCTGCTCGAATTCGAGTCCCAGCGCCGCCAGGCGGCCACGCAGGATCCGGTCCGCTGCCCGTGCCTTGTCGGCGGCGTCCGGCCAGGCATAGACGAGAGTGCCGACCGCCTTGTACCCGTAGAAGTAGGCGATGGACACCTTGAGCATGGGGGTCTTCGGACCCCCGCGAATTCCGCTCACGCGCACGCGATCCCGCCCCGCCTGTTCGAGCCGGATCGTGGTGAAGTCGGCGGTGCCGTCCGGCGTGATGTACATGCGGGGGTCGCCCATTTCATAGACGAGCTGTTCGCTGACCGAGGGCACGGAGACCACCCCGCCCGTCTTCGGATGCTTGGTGACGACGAAGCTCCCATCGTGCTCGACCTCGACGATCGGGAAGCCGGGGTTCTCGAGCCCCCGAACCGAACGCCAGTCGCGCAGGAGGTTGCCGCCCGAGCACTGCGCGCCACATTCGATGATGTGCCCCGCGACGGTCCCCGCCGCGATCCGGTCCCAGTCCTCCGGCGACCACCCGAATTCGTGGACCAGCGGACCGAGCGTGAGGCCGGTGTCGGTGACCCGACCCGTCACCACGACATCCGCGCCGCGTCCGAGCGCCTCCACGATCGGCGCCATGCCGATATAGGCGTTGGCCGAGAGGATCCGGTCCCGGATGGCGGAGAGCGGGCGGCCGGTGTCCATGTCCCGAAGCTCGTGTCCCTTCGCGAGGAGCTCGTCGACCCGCCCGAGGATGTCGTCGCCCGTCACGAGCCCGACGCGGATCCGGCCGGCGAGCCCGAGCCGCCGGGCGGCGTCGAGGACCGCCTCGGCGCAGCCGCGCGGATTGACGCCGCCCGCGTTCGACGTGACGCGAATGCCCTTCGCCGCGATGTCGGGGAGGATCCGTTCCATCACCTGTGGGAAATCGCGCGCGTACCCCATCCGCGGGTCGCGGCCCTTCTGCTTCTGCATGATGGACATGGTCACCTCGGCGAGGTAATCCATCATGAGGTAGTCGATCGGGCCGCCCTGCACCTGGCGAACCGGGGCCTCGAGCCAGTCGCCCCAGAATCCCTGGCCGGCGGCCACGCGCACGCGTTTCGTCATGATTCGAGCGGCGGAAGGACGAAGGGGCCGAGGTGCGGTCCCGGATATCGGCCCGCCACCTCGAGGAGGAACCCGAGCGTCGAGCGCGTCTCCTCCGGCTCGAGCAGCGCGTCGACGAAGCCCCGCGCGGCGGCATAGCGCGCATCCAGCTGATGTTCATAGTCGGCGCGCATCGCCTCCACCGACGCCTGCAGCGGCGCGGCCAGTCCGCGCCCTTCCCGCTGCGCGCGATCGAGCTCGGGGCCGTGGACCGCCATCACGGCCGACTCCCCCTCCATGACCGCCATGCGCCCAGTGGGCCACGAGACGATGAAATCGGGGTCGAATCCCTGGCCCGCCATGGCGTAATAGCCGGCTCCGGAGGCGTGGTTCACCGTGAGCACCAGCTTGGCCACCGGGGCGGTGGCCATCGCTTCGACCCACCGGGCGCCGGCGCGGATGATTCCGGAGTGCTCCGCCTCGGGACCCACCATGAAGCCGCTGACGTCCTGGATGAAGAGGATGGGGATCCGCTCGCGTCCCGCCGTCTCGATGAAATAGGCGACCTTTTCGGCGCTCTCGGTGTAGATGATCCCACCGAAGCGCGGCCGCTCCCCTGCCCGGCCGCGGATGAGTCCGCGCTGGTTGGCGATGATGGCGACCGGATGCCCCTCGATGTGCGCGTGCCCGCAGAGCATCTCCGCGGCGAATTCGGGCTGGAACTCGTCGAGCGCGCCCCCGTCCACCAGGCACTCGAGGACGTGGCGCATGTCGTAGGAGAGGCGATGATCGTGCGGGAGGATCTCGTACAGCTCGTCGATCGCGCGCTTCGACGCGACCGCCTCGCGCCGCACATGGTCGGTCCGCGGCGGATGCGGAAGCCGCGAGACGTACTCGCGAATCCGCGCAAGGCAGACTTCGTCGTTCGGCACCCTGTAGTGGGCGACACCGCTCAGCGCGGTATGGGTCGCCGCGCCGCCGAGGGTCTCGGCATCGATCGTCTGTCCGGTGGCCCCCTTCACCAGGTTTGGGCCGCCGAGGCCCATGAAACTGGTGCCCTCGACCATGAAGATCACGTCGCTGAGCGCGGGGAGATAGGCACCCCCCGCGATGCAGCTCCCCATCACGGCGCTGATCTGCGGCACGTGGAGGTAGCGGCGCATGATCGAGTTGTAGTAGAAGATCCGCGCCGCACCGTACTGCCCGGGGAAGACGCCCCCCTGATACGGGAGGTTGACCCCGGCGCTGTCCACCAGATAGATGATGGGAATCCGCTGGCGCATCGCCACTTCCTGCGCGCGGAGGATCTTGCGAATCGTCTCGGGCCACCACGACCCGGCTTTCACCGTCGAGTCGTTCGCCACGACCACGCATTCACGGCCGGCGATGACGCCGACCCCGGTGATCACGCCGGCCCCGGGTGCCTGGCCGTCGTACTGATCGTATGCCACGAGCAGGCCGAGCTCGAACCAGGGGGTGTCCGGATCGAGCAGCTCGGTGACGCGCTCGCGGGGCGACAGCTGGCCGCGGGCGTGCATCCGCTCGACGCGGGCGGCCCCGCCGCCTTCGCGGAGTCGTGCGGCGAGCTCGCGATACTCCGCCGTCAATCCGCGGAGCCGTCCCGCGCGGTCCTTCGTGCCGGTCATCCCGGCGTCAGGCGTCGAGGTGGTCGGCGGCCCACGACTCGATGTAGTCGATGAGCTCGGATGTCGGGGTGCCCGGTCCGAAGAGCCGCCCGATGCCCTGGGACTGCAGCTGGTCGATATCCTCCCGCGGAATGATCCCGCCGCCGGTGAGGAGGATGTCGGATCGGCCCTGGGAGGCGAGCAGGTCGCGGACGCGCGGGAAGAGGGTCATGTGCGCGCCGGAGAGGATGGAGAGCCCCACCACATCCACGTCCTCCTGCACCGCCGCACTCGCGATCATCTCCGGCGTCTGGTGCAGTCCCGTGTAGACGACTTCCATCCCCGCGTCGCGCAGCGCGGCGGCAACGACCTTGGCGCCGCGGTCGTGGCCGTCGAGGCCGGGCTTGGCCACCAGGACGCGGATCGGGCGTGCGAGGTGCCGGGGTCGGGGTTCGGAGATCATGCGCTCGTATTCGAGTGAGAGGAAGATGACGGTTCGCGCGCCGCCCCCCGGTCGCGCGGCTCGGCGCCCCGGTCCTCGGCGAGCAGTGAGTCGACCAGGTCGGCGACCGTGGCCGCCGCGCGGACCTCGGCATCGCCCACGGCGCCGGGGCCCACGAGCGCCGCCGCGAGTCCCGCGCGCCGCGCGCCGGCAACGTCGACCTCGCGGACATCGCCCACGTGCAGCGCCTCCGCCGGTGCGATGCCCAGCTGCTCCAGCGCGAGGAGGAAGATCCGCGGATCCGGCTTCTCCACCCCGGCGTCCGCGGAATCGACGACGACGTCGAAGTAGGTCCGGAGCCCGGCCGCCTCGAGCGCCTCGCCCACCCGGCCGTCGCTGTTGGAGACGATGCCGAGCCGGGCGCCCGCCCGGCGGAGCCGCGCGAGTGCCGGCGCGGTACGGCTGTCTCCCGCGCTCCAGAGGTGACGCGCGCGGTGCATCCGGAAGAGCGCCGCCCGAGCCTCCTCCCAGCTGCCGGCGGGAAGTCCCGCGCCGCGGCAGAGCGACTCCAGGTACCGGACCGCGCGGGCCTGGTCGGTGCCGTCGCTCCGCTCGAGGGCGAGCGCCGCGGCGGGGGCGGCCGCATCGAAGTCCGCCTTCGTGAGCGCCACGCCGCACGTGGCACTCAGCTCGCCGGCAATCCGCTCGTGATCCAGGAAGAGCAGCGTGCCGCCGGCGTCGAACAGGACCGCCCGATACCTCAACGGAACCGGAGCATTCCGGCGAGGCCGTCGATCTGTTCGGCGGCCTCCGTGTCGTACACCACGTTCACGTCCACGTGCTGGCGCAGCGCCTCCTCGATCGCGTCGTCGATCACGTCCAGCACCGGAATCGCGTCGCCCTCGCCGCGGCACTCCCGCTCGGTCAGCGCCAGGCGGCCGCTCTCGGAACAGCGGAAGCCGGGCATGGCGACGTCGGCGTGCACCAGCAGCGAACGCACCTGGCCGCGCGCCAGCGCCTTCAGCGTCTCGCGGACGCCGTTCACCGCCCAGCGGTTGCCGGCGGCCTCGAGCACTTCCTCGACCAGGTGCTTCTCGGTCTCCCGCTCCCACGCCTCGCGCACCGCGAGCGTCGCCTCATGGACGAGCGCCGAGTTGGCCTGGCGCGGGGTCAGCTTCACGGAGCCCATGAGCCGGTCGGCGAGGTAGTTGTGCAGGAACGGCTCCACGGCGCCGGCATCGGTGCCGGTCGCGCCCAGCACGATGCCGTGCGCGGGCTGGCGGCGGTCCACCTCGAAGAGCTGGCGCGCCACCGCCTCGAAGTGACGCTGCTTCTCCTCGCGAATCCGGTTGTTGTAGGCGTGCTCGCCCCACCCCGGGCCGTCGTTGTCCCCGCGGAACCGCCCGCCGCGCGTGCTGGGCGAGTGGAGCCCGGGGAGCTCGTTGACGTCGAACGCCGTCACCTCGAAGAAGCGGGCGCCGGTGCGATCCACCACGGCGGTCAGGATCCGGCCGAACTCGTCCTCCAGCGAGGCGAGCTCGCGGACGAGCGGCGTGGCGTCGACGGCCAGCCGCGAGCGGTGGATGACGGGGACCGGAATCGCCTCGAAGAGCTCGATGCCCGAGCAGGCGAAGACGGCGATCCCCTGGGTGGCGGGGAGGTTCCCCGGGACCCGGAGATGCTCGACGATCCGCTCGATGTCCCGGCGCACGTCCTCCTCGACGTCGCGCGGGAGCCCGAGCCGCGGCAGCGCGTCCATGACCTCGCGCGCGCGGTTCTTCAGCTTGATGAGATACTTGCCGCGCACGCGGTCGCGCGGCTCGAGCTTGAGATAGCAGCTCACCACCCTGTGGCGCCCCGGCCGCACCCGGGTGAGGCGGGCGAGGGATTCCTTCAGGGGTGAGGCGGCGCGGCGCGCCCCGCTGCGGCTGGTGCGGGCGGCAGTGCGGGCGGTACGGCTAGAAGAAGACCGGTTCACGATAGCTCCCATAAATCTGCTCCAGCGTATGCCGGATTTCGTAGAGGGTACAGTAGGCGCGAGCGCAATCGAGCATGGCCGGCATCACGTTCCGGTCCTCCCGCGCGGCTCGGGCGAGCTCGGCGAGTGCCCGGTCGGCGCGGTCGGCATCGCGGGAGGCGCGAAGCCGCGCAAGCCGCTCGCGCTGGTGCCGGTCGGCGTCCTCGCCGATCCGGAGGATGTCGACCGGGGCCTCGTCCGCCTCGGTGAATTCGTTCACGCCGACGATGGTCCGGCGCCCCTGCTCCACTTCCGCGATGAAGCGCATGGACGAGCTCGCGATCTGGCGCTGGAACCACCCCGTCTCGATGGCGCGGACGACGCCGCCCTGCGCCTCGATCTCGGCGAAGAGGCCCTCCGCCTCGCGCTCCATCCGGTCGGTCAGCGCCTCGACGTAATACGAGCCGCCGAGCGGGTCGGCGACATTGGCGATGCCGGTCTCCCAGGCGAGCACCTGCTGGGTGCGGAGCGCGATGCGCACCGATTCCTCGGTCGGGAGCGCGAGGGTCTCGTCGAACGCATTCGTGTGGAGGGACTGGGTGCCGCCGAGGGCCGCCGCCATCGCCTGGTAGGCGACGCGCACGACGTTGTTCATCGGCTGCTGCGCCGTGAGCGAGACGCCGGCCGTCTGGCAGTGGAAGCGCATCTTCCAGCTGCGCGGATCCCGCGCGCCGTAGCGGCCGCGCAGGTGCCGGGCCCAGATGCGGCGCGCCGCTCGCATCTTCGCGATCTCCTCGAAGAAGTCGTTGTGGACGTCCCAGAAGAAGGAGAGCCGGGGGGCAAAGGCGTCCACGTCGAGTCCGCGGGCGAGCCCGTGCTCGACGTAGCAGAAGCCGTTGGCGAGCGTGAAGGCGAGCTCCTGCGCGGCCGTGGCCCCCGCCTCGCGGATGTGGTAGCCCGAGATGGAGATCGTGTTCCATTGCGGGGTGTGCTCCGCGGCCCACTCGAACATGTCCACGATGACCTTGAGCGCCGGCTCCGCAGGATAGATCCATGCGTGCTGCGCCATGTACTCCTTCAGGATGTCGTTCTGGATCGTTCCCCGGAGGCGCGCCGGCGGGACGCCCTGCTTCTCCGCGGCCGCCACGTAGAAGCAGAAGAGCATCGCGGCCGGGCCGTTGATGGTCATCGACGTGGAGACGTCGCCCATCGGGATCCCGTCGAACAGCGCTTCCATGTCGGCGAGGCTCGAGATCGCCACGCCGCACTTCCCCACTTCGCCCTCGGAGCGCGGGTGATCGGAGTCGTAGCCCATGAGCGTGGGGAAGTCGAACGCGACGGAGAGGCCGGTCTGCCCGCGAGAGAGGAGGAACTTGTAGCGCGCGTTGGTATCCTCGGCCGTGCCGAAGCCCGCGAATTGCCGCATCGTCCAGAGCTTCCCGCGATACATCGTGGGGTGCACCCCGCGCGTGTAGGGGAATTCCCCGGGGAGTCGCGTCGCATCCCAGATCGCCGGATCGAGATCGAGCGGCGTGTAGACCGGCTCGACCGCGACACCCGAGACGCTGGTGAAGTCCGTGTCGTCGCGCACCGGGAGTCGGGCGGCGTGCTCGCGCCATCGCGTGACTTCCTCGCGAAGCGCCGCGAGCTCCCGCTCCCGCTCC
>DASTYH010000078.1:0-2362 GCA_035765075.1 Gemmatimonadales bacterium | reverse complement strand
CAGTCGTACCGGGGCGGGCCCGACACGTTCATTCGGGGGATCACGTCGGTGACGCGCGACGCCGAGGGGAATGTCGTGGTGGAAGTGGACTTCAGCGACGAGAGCTGCCCGGGAGCCTGAGTACGGACGTCAGGGAGTCCGCCGGGCGATTTCCCGCAGGAACTCCTCGCCGAACCGTTCCAGTTTGACGGCGCCGACACCGGCCACCGCGAGCAGCTCCGACGCGGTGGCCGGTTTCCGTTGCGCCATCTCGATGAGCGTCCGGTCGCTGAAGATCACATACGCGGGAACTCCCGCCGCGTCGGCGAGGCGGCGGCGGAGCTGCTTCAGCCGCTCGAGCAGGCGGACGTCCACGTCGGCAGGGAGCTCGGCGGACCGCCCCCGATTTCCCGCAGCGCGGCCGGGCGCGGCACCGGCGGTGAGCGCCTCGACCGTCTCCCCGGTGCAGACGTCGCAGGAGCTACCGCAGGGGTCGATCGCCTCGTCGAAATAGCCGAGGATGCCCTGGTGGCGGCAGCGCCCGGCCTCGAGCAGCTCGAAGAGGCGGACGATGGTGGCGCGCCGCGCCTCCCACTCCCCCCGGTCCTCGATCCCGTCGAGGAACCGCTCGTGGAGCTTCACGTCCGCCCACGAGTAGAAGAGGAAGCAATCGCTCCGGAGGCCGTCGCGTCCCGCGCGCCCGATCTCCTGGTACCAGGATTCGATGTCCCGGGGCATGTCGCGGTGGATCACGAACCGGACATTCGACTTGTCGATGCCCATGCCGAAGGCGATCGTCGCGACGATGACGTCCGCATCGTCCCGGGCAAAGGCGTCCTGCGCCGCCGAGCGCTCCCCCTCCTCGAGCCCGGCGTGGTATGCGCGCGCGCGAATGCCGTTGGCGCGGAGGAAATCGGTCGTCTGCTCCACCGACTTCCGGGAGGTGCAGTAGACGATGCCGCTCTGGCCCTCCCGCGCGCGGACCAGGGCGAGGATCTCGCGCCGCGTCTCCCCGCTCCCCTTCTTGCGGGCATAGATGTGGAGATTCTCCCGGAAGAACGAGCCCTTGTATCCCGCCGGCTTCACCATGCCGAGCTGGCGGATGATGTCGCGCGCCACGCGGCGCGTGGCGGTGGCGGTGAGGGCGAGGACGGGGATGTCCCCCAGCTCGCCCTTGAGCCCGCGGAGACGGCGGTACGAGGGGCGGAAATCATGGCCCCACTGGCTGATGCAGTGGGCCTTGTCCACCACGATCAGCGAGATGGGGCAGGCCCGGATGAAGTCGCGCAGGGAGCCGTCGAGCGCTTCGGGCGCGAGGTAGACCAGTTCGTACGCACCGGCACGGAACGCGGCGAGGCGCTCCCGGCGCTCCTCCGGCGGGAGCGTCGAGTTGATGGCGGTGGCGCGGAAGCCGAGTGAGGCGAGCGCATCCACCTGGTCCTTCATGAGCGAGATGAGCGGGGAGAGGACCAGGACGGTGCCCTCGAGGAGACGCGCGGGGAGCATGAACGTCAGCGATTTCCCCGCGCCGGTGGGCATGACGGCGATGCAGTCCTGCCCCGCCAGCACCGCATCGATCACCCTGGCCTGTCCGGGACGGAACTCGGCGTAGCCGAAGACGTCGTTCAGGACCGTTTTCGGGTCCGCTGATTCCGCAGATTTCACGCGTGGATGGGCAGCAGGGTGAGGGACCGAAGCGCGTGCGACACGGCAAAGATAACGGACGCGGCACTCCGGCGCGCATCAGCCCTGATCGTACGAGGCGCCAAAAAGGACAACCGCAGGGTACGCGCACCATCCGCGTACCCTGCGGTTCTCGTTCCCGGCCCGGGCTTTCGGCCCGGACCGCCTTCGGCTCAGCTCGCCGACGCCAGCGCCCGGATCGACGCGGCCAGCTTCTCCACGCGCGCGCGGTCACCGGAGGCCGCGGCTTCGCCACTCACCTGCCGGGCGAGCTCGCCGAGCGCTTCCCGTCGCGACGAGCCCGACGCCTTCTCGGCCTCGCCCAGCTCCTTCCGCAGCGCCGAGATGCGGGCGGCGGAGAGGCCCTTCGAGCGCTCCAGCTGGTCCACGTAGGCACGGGCCACCGCAAAATTGGCCGGCCAGACGAACTTCGGCTGCTGCTGCGCGTTGAAGTACTCGAGGCGCACCGATTTGGCGGCGTCGAGCTCGTTCTGCGTGAGGAGCGGGCTCGGCGTGAGCTCGAGGATGTCGAGGCCGCGGCCGATCTCCGAGCTCACGATGAGGCCGTTGTACCAGTAGCTCGACCACGCGCCGCCGTTCCCCAGTTCCATGGAGTCCACCGGCCCGCGATCGAAGAACGCGATCTCCTTCGGGTGGGCGGGATCGGTCCAGTCGAAGACCGAGATGCCGCCCTGATACC
>DASTYH010000077.1:0-10037 GCA_035765075.1 Gemmatimonadales bacterium | reverse complement strand
TGTGGATCGGCGAGCGCACCGCGTGGACCTGGCTCCGCCTCTGGCCCCTCGAGCAGGCGTTCTGGGACGCGGCGCCCGCGGCACTGGCGGATCCTTCCCGCCACGTCGTGCTGGCGCAGGCGGCGCGCGAGCTACTGCTGGCGCAGGCGTCCGACTGGCAGTTCATCATCAGCACCGGGGCCGTGGCGGACTATGCGGAGCGGCGCTTTCTCGAGCATTGCGGTGACGCGGAGCGGCTCGTCGCCGCGCTTGCGAGCACCGATCCCGCGGTGCTGGACGCCGCGCGGGAGGAGGCGGCGTCGCTCCGCCGGCGCGACGATCTCTTTCCCGACATCATTCCGGCACTCGCTGCCGCGCTCCGCGGCAGCCGCGCCCTCTCGCCCGCGTGACCGAGCCGCTTCGCTTCATCTTCGGCCTGCATCTCCACCAGCCGGTGGGGAACTTCGATCACGTCTTCGCGGAGCACGTCGAGCGGGTGTACGCACCCCTCATCGACCGCCTCGCGGAGCGGGAGTTCTTCCCTGCCGTCCTCCACCTTTCGGGTCCGCTGCTCGAATGGCTCGAGCGACACGAGCGGCCCTACCTCGACCGGGTTGGCCGGCTCGCGGCGGATGGCCGCATCGAGCTGCTCGCAGCCGGATGGCACGAGCCGGTGCTCGCCGCACTTCTGCGTCAGGACCGGATCGAGCAGGTGGCGAGGATGCGGGAGCGGCTCCGGGCGCGCTTCGGCGTGGACGCCAGGCATCTCTGGCTCACCGAGCGCGTCTGGAGCCCGGAGCTGGCGGCCGACCTCGCGGACGCGGGCATCGAATCGGCCCTCGTGGACGACCGCCACTTCCTGGTCACCGGCTTCGCGCGCGAGCGCCTGCACGCGCCCTTTCGTACCGAGGCCGACGGTCGCACCCTGTCGCTCCTCCCCATCGACGAGCGCCTCCGCTACCTCATCCCCTTCCGGCCGCCGGAGGAGACCGCGGCCTACCTGCGGTACCTCCGCGATGAGGGGCGCGCGCTGGCCGTGCTGGCGGACGATGGCGAGAAGTTCGGCGGATGGCCCGGGACCTACGAGTGGGTCTACGAGCGGGGGTGGCTCACGCAGTTCCTCGATCGCATGTCCGAGCTCACCGAGGCGGGCGAGGTGCGGCTCTCGAGCGTCACGGAGGCGCTGGCAGCCGTCCCGAGCGCGGGACTCGCCTACCTGCCGACGGCCTCGTATCGCGAGATGGAGGGGTGGTCCCTCGCGCCCGGCGCCGCGCTGCGCCTCGCGCGCCTCGAGGAGGAGCTGGGCGACGACCGGATGCGGGGTCCCGACGGCGCGCTCGTCCGGGGCTCGCATTGGCGGAACTTCCTCGCGCGCTATCCGGAAGCGAACCGCATGCACAAGAAGGCGCAGTGGCTCTCCCTGCTCTGCCGGGACCGGGGGGAGGATCCCGACGTGCGCGAGGCGATCGGCCGCGCCCAGTGCAACGACGCGTACTGGCACGGAGTCTTCGGCGGGCTCTACCTCCCGCACCTCCGCGAAGCGGTCTGGCGCAACCTGGCGTGGGCGGAAGGGCGTCTCCGCGCCGACGAGCCGATTCAATGCGAGTCGCTCGACTTCGATGCCGATGGGCACGACGAGTTGTGGATCCACTCCGATGCCTTCTCGGCGATCGTGAGTCCCGCTCGGGGCGGGGCCATCGAGGAGCTCACGCTCTTCGCCACGGGAATCAACTACGCGGACGTGCTCACCCGCAGGATCGAGGCGTACCACCTGGCGGCGCTGCACGGGCGCGAGGGAGAACAGAGTGGGGATGGCGCAGCGAGCATCCACGACATCGAGCGCGGACTCCGCCTGAGCGAGGCGCCGCCGGTGGACCGGTACGACCGGGGGCTTCTGAAGGAGCGGATCCTCCCGGGGGATACGGACGATGAGGCCTTCGCACGCGGAGCGTTCGAGGCGCACGGATCGTGGGAGACGCTGCCGCTTCGCGCCGAGGTGACGGCGGGAGCCGGCCGCATCGTCGTCGCCCTCCGCGCGGCGGACGGGGCGCTCGACAAGACGATCACCTTCGAGTCATCCGGCGCCGTGCGCGTCGAGTACCGCTGGGACCCGGCCGCAGGGAGCGCGGGTGATCTCTTCGTCTCCGAGCAGTCGCTCTCGCGGCCCCTCGACATCAGCGCCGAGCCGGAAGCGCGCGTGGTCCGCCATCCGGTCGAGACCATAGCCAAGTCGGAGCGCGGCTTCGACCGCACGATCCAGGGGGAGTCGCTGAGTCTCCGCTGGCCGGTGGCGCTCGGCGGCGCCACGATCCGCCTGTCACCCCCGGTCGAGCGGGTGACGCAGCAAAGCGAAGGGGCTTAAGATTCGTCCCGGAGCGGCATGAATCAGCGGAGACGGACGATGACCAAACGGACGGTACGACTGGGCCTGGTGCAGATGGCATGTACCGAGGATCCTGCGGAGAACATGGCAAGGGCGGTGGCCGGCGTGCGTGACGCAGCCCGCCAGGGGGCGCAGATCATCTGCCTGCAGGAGCTCTTCCGCAGCCAGTATTTCTGCCAGACCGAGGATCACGACAATTTTGCGCTCGCGGAGCCGATCCCCGGCCCGAGCACCGGGACGCTCGGCCGGCTTGCGGGCGAGCTGGGCGTGGTGATCGTCGCCTCCCTCTTCGAGAAGCGCGCCGAGGGCCTGTACCACAATACCGCCGCGATCCTCGATGCGGACGGCAGCTATCTCGGCAAATACCGGAAGATGCACATTCCGGACGACCCGAAGTACTACGAGAAGTTCTACTTCACGCCGGGCGACCTCGGCTTCCGCTCGTGGGACACGAAGTTCGGGCGGATCGGCGTCCTCGTCTGCTGGGACCAGTGGTACCCCGAAGCGGCGCGCCTCACCGCCATGTCCGGGGCCGAGATCCTGTTCTACCCGACTGCGATCGGCTGGCTCCCCCCCGAGAAGGACGAGCACGGTGCGCAGCAGCAGGCGGCGTGGGAGACGATTCAGCGCAGCCACGCCATCGCCAACGGGGTCTACGTCTGCGCGGTGAATCGGGTGGGGCACGAGGGGGCGCCGCCGCCGGACGGGATCGAGTTCTGGGGTGGCAGCTTCGTGTCGGATCCCGGTGGGCGGATCCTCGTGAAGGGCGGCACCGGGGAGGAGACGCTCGTGGCCGACGTCGACCTCGGCAAGGTCGACGTGAGCCGCACGCACTGGCCATTTCTCCGTGATCGTCGGATCGACGCCTACGCCGACCTGACGCGCCGCTACCTCGACTGACCCGCGCGGCGCGGCCTTTCCCCCGGACTCCCGTGACCCATCCGACGCCCGCCCAGCTCGGCTACGCGATGCCCGCCGAGTGGGCCCCGCATCGCGGCACCTGGCTCAGCTGGCCGCACAAGGAGGCGTCGTGGCCCGGCAAGTTCGAGCCGGTGCCCGACCTCTTCGCCGAGATGGTGCGCCACCTTGCCGCCGTCGAGGAGGTGCACGTCAACGTCGGCGACCGCGACATGGAGGAATCGGTTCGCGGGGTGCTGCGCGCCAGCAAGGTGAGCGACGCCAACGTCCACTTTCACCACAATCCCACGAACGACGCGTGGTGCCGCGACCACGGGCCGATCTTCGTGCAGCGCCGCGATCACGGCCAGGTGGACGAGGCGATCGTGGACTGGGGCTTCAACGCCTGGGGCGGGAAGTATCCCCCATTTGATCTCGACGACGTGGTCCCCACCCGGATCGGCGAGGAGCTCGGGATACCCGTCTTCCATCCCGGGATCATCATGGAGGGGGGCTCCATCGACGTGAACGGCCGGGGCACCCTCCTCACCACGGAGGCGTGCCTCCTCAATCCCAACCGAAATCCCGGCCTCGATCGGGCCGCCATCGAGCAGTACCTGCGGGATTACCTCGGAGTGACGAAGATCCTCTGGCTCGGTGACGGCATCGAGGGGGACGATACCGACGGGCATGTGGACGACCTCGCGCGGTTCACCGATGAGCGCACGGTGGTCACCGTCGTCGAGGACGATCCCGCGGACGCGAACTACGCCCCGCTGCAGGAGAACCTCGCCCGGCTGCGCGAGATGACGGATCAGGACGGGGAGCCGCTCCGCGTCGTGACGCTGCCGATGCCCCGCCGGCTCGAGCACGAAGGCCAGCGGCTTCCGGCGAGTTACGCGAATTTCTACATCGCCAACGGCCTGGTGCTCCTTCCCACCTACGATCCCGCGCGGGATGCGATTGCGGCCGAGACGCTCCGCGCGCTCTTCCCCGGCCGCGATGTCGTCGGCATCGACTGCACCGACCTCGTCTGGGGTCTCGGCGCCTTTCACTGCGTGAGCCAGCAGTGGCCCTCCACCCGAACCGCGTGACCATGCCAGCTCTGATCGAGTGCGTCCCGAACTTCAGCGAAGGGCGCAACCTGGAGACGATCCGCCGGATCACCGACCGGATCGAATCGGTGGAAGGGGCCGCGCTGCTTCACGTCGACCCGGGCAAGGCCACGAACCGGACCGTGGTGACCTTCGCGGGGGCGCCGGAGGCGGTAGTGGAAGCGGCGTTCCGCGCCATCGCTACGGCGGCCGAACTCATCGACATGCGTCAGCATCAGGGCGAGCATCCGCGGATGGGAGCCACCGACGTCTGCCCGCTGGTTCCCATCTCGGGAATCACGATGGAGGAAACGGCCGAGTACGCGCGCCGGCTGGGTGAGCGGGTGGCGCGCGAGCTCGGCATTCCGGTCTACCTGTATGAAGCGGCCCAGCCCAACCCGGCGCGCCGCTCGCTCGCCGCCATCCGGGCCGGTGAATACGAGGGACTCGCCGCGCGCATCACCACCCCGGAATGGAAGCCGGATTTCGGTCCGGCAGCGTTCAATCCCCGCTCGGGCGCCACGGTGATCGGCGCGCGCGGATTCCTCGTCGCGTACAACGTCAACCTCAATACGACGTCCACGCGACGGGCCAACGCCGTGGCCTACGACGTCCGGGAAGCAGGCCGCCCGAAGCGGGAGGGCCATCCGCTCACCGGCAAGGTCGTGACGGCGGCGGACGGCACGCCGGTGACGATTCCCGGCGCGCTGAAGGCGGTGAAGGCCATCGGCTGGTACATCGAGGAGTACGGCATCGCGCAGGTCTCGATGAATCTCACCGACCTGGCCGTCACGCCGATCCACACCGCCTTCGAGGCGGTGTGCCGCTCCGCCGAGGAGCGCGGAATGCGCGTGACCGGCTCCGAGCTCGTGGGGCTGGTGCCGCTGGACACGATGCTCGATGCCGGCCGGCATTTTCTCCGGAAACAGCAGCGCTCGCTTGGAGTTCCGGATGCCGAGCTGATTCATATCGCCGTGAAATCGCTCGGACTCGATGAGCTGCGCCCCTTCAAGCCGGAGGAGCGGATCATCGAGTACCGGCTCCGCGGCACCGCCTCCGGCCGGCTCGCCGGCATGACGCTGGTGCAGTTCGCCAACGCGACGGCAGCCGAGTCCGCTGCCCCCGGCGGCGGCTCGACCGCTGCGCTCCTCGGGGCACTCGGCGCGGCGCTCGGCACGATGGTCGCCAACCTGTCAGCCCACAAGCGGGGATGGGACGAGCGCTGGGAAGAGTTCTCCCGGTGGGCGGTGCGCGGGCAGGAACTCAAGGAGGAGCTGCTCCAGCTGGTCGACGCCGACACGCTGGCCTACGAGCGGGTCATGGCGGCCATCGCCATGCCGCGGGGCACCGCCGAGGAGCAGGCGGCCCGCAGGGAGGCGCTCGAAGCGGCCAACCGCGGCGCCATCGAGGTGCCCTGGACGGTCATGCGGACGGCATTCGAAGTCTTCGAGCTGATCGAGGCGATGGCCGAGCACGGCAATCCCGCCTCGGCCTCGGACGCGGGCGTCGGCGCGCTCTCCGCGCGGGCGGCGGTCCGGGGCGCCTGGCTCAATGTGCGCACCAATGTCGCCGGCCTCAGGGACCGGTCGTCGGTGAGCGAAATGATGGAGGGGGGCGCCCGCCTCGATCGGGAGGCGGCGGAGCGGGAAGCGCGGATCCTGCAGGTGGTCGAGCGGAAGTTCGGCTAGCTCGAGCGCGGCGCGACCGTTTCGCCGCCGATCACGGTCCGGAGGCATGCGTTCGGGCGGAAGTGATAGAGCCAGGTGTCCACGTCGGGCGCATCGATGACGCAGAAGTCGGCCATCTTCCCCGGCATGAGTGATCCGCAGGTCTCCTCCATCCCGAGCGCCCGCGCGGCGATGCTGGTCGCCCCCTTGAGCGCTTCCGCCGGCGTCATCCGCTGGAGCGTGCAGGCCAGCATCATCGCCATGGGGAGGTGATAGCTCGGCGCCGATCCCGGGTTGAAATCGGTGGCGACGGCCACGGCCACCCCCCGCTCGATCAGCCGGCGCGCCGGCATCGGCCGCTGGCCGAGATACAGCGACGCGATGGGGAGGCTCACCGCCACCACCCCCGCCTCCGCCATCGCCTCGACTCCCCGATCGCTCACGTGCTCCAGGTGATCCGCCGAGAGCGCTCCCACCTCGGCCGCGAGCTCCGCCCCGCCCGACGAGGTGAGCTGATCGGCATGCAGCCTGGGCGCGAGACCCACCGACTTCCCCGCCAGCAGCACCTCCCGCGCTTCCTCGATGGTGAACGCCGTCTCCTCCACGAAGACATCGCAGCAGCGCGCGAGATCCGCCGCCGCGGCGCCGGGGATCATCTCCTCGATCACGATCCGCAGGTAGCGTCGCCGGTCTCCGCGGTGCTCGGGAGGAATCGTGTGCGCGCCCAGCAGGGTGGGAACGATGCGGGCGGGGCCCTCCTGGGCGAGGCGGCGGTACACGTGAAGGAGCTTGAGCTCCGTGGCGGTGTCGAGCCCGTAGCCGCTCTTGCACTCCACGGTGGTGACGCCGAGCGCCAGCATCTCCCGGAGGAAGCCGCGGGCGCGCTCGACGAGCTCGTCTTCCGAGGCGGCGCGGGTGGCGCGCATCGTGGAGGCGATGCCCCCGCCGGCGCGCGCGATCTCGAGATACGAGGCGCCGCGGATCCGCTGGCCGAACTCGCCGGCCCGCCAGCCCCCGAACGCGAGGTGCGTATGACAGTCCACCAGTCCCGGAACGACGAGCTGTCCGCGGGCATACTCGGGGCGCAGCGCAGCGAACTCGTCCGGGAGCTCCGCCTCGGGCCCTACCCAGGCGATCCGCTCTCCTTCCCACACCAGCGCGGCATCCGGAATCACGTGAATGTCGTCCTGCACCCCCGCGGGAGCGCAGGTGGCGAGGGAGCCGATCCCCCGGAGCACGCGCGCCGCGCTCATCCGTTGATCATCGGAAGGTCAATGCCGCGCTCGTTGGCGGTCTCGATGGCCAGATCGTAGCCCGCATCGGCGTGGCGCATCACGCCGGTGCCCGGGTCGGCGGTGAGCACGCGCTGGAGCCGGCGATCCGCCGATTCGGTTCCATCCGCGAGCGCCACCATGCCGGCATGCAGCGAGTACCCGATTCCCACGCCGCCGCCGTGATGGATGGAGACCCAGCTCGCGCCGCAGGCGGTGTTGAGCAGCGCATTGAGGAGCGGCCAGTCGGCGATGGCGTCGGATCCGTCCTTCATCGCCTCGGTCTCGCGATTGGGGGAGGCCACCGATCCGGTGTCGAGGTGATCCCGTCCGATCACGAGCGGGGCCTTCACCCGCCCGGTCCGCACGAGCCAGTTGAACCGCTCCCCCATCACGGCCCGCTCTCCGTACTCGAGCCAGCAGATGCGGGCGGGAAGCCCCTGGAAGTGCACCTTCTCGCGGGCCTTCCGGATCCAGCGCGCGAGCGCCTCCTTCTCCGGGAAGGTCTCCAGCACCGCGGCATCGGTGGCGGCGATGTCGGCCGGGTCGCCCGAGAGCGCCGCCCACCGGAAGGGGCCGGCGCCCCGGCAGAAGAGCGGGCGGATGAACTCCGGCACGAATCCCGGAATCTCGAAGGCCTCCCGCATCCCCCGGTGGTCGGCCACCTGCCCGCGCAGGTTGTTGCCGTAATCGAAGGCCACGGCGCCGGCGCGCGCGAGCTCGAGCATCGCGGCCACGTGGATCGCCATCGAATCGAGGACCCGATCCTCGTAGCCGGCCGGATCGCGTCCCCTCAGCTCCTCGGCGGCCGCGAGGGAGAGACCCGTGGGGATGTAGCCCACCCGGAGATCGTGCGCCGACGTCTGATCGGTGAGCACGTCGGGAACGACGCCCCGACGGACCAGCTCCGGCAGCACCTCGGCGACGTTGCCGACGAGTCCCACCGACAGCGCGGTGCCCTTCCGGCGCGCAGCGTCCACCAGTCCGAGCGCCTCGTCCAGGTCGTGCGAGAGACGATCGCAGTACCCGGTGTCCACCCGCCGGCGGATCCTGCTTTCATCGACGTCCACCCCGAGGAATGCCGCCCCGTTCATGGTGGCGGCCAGCGGCTGGGCGCCCCCCATCCCCCCGAGCCCGCCCGTCACCACGAGCCGACCGGCCAGGGAGCCCCCGAAATGCTGGCGCGCGCATTCGGCAAAGGTCTCGTAGGTCCCCTGCAGGATTCCCTGGGTGCCGATGTAGATCCACGACCCGGCGGTCATCTGCCCGTACATGGTGAGCCCGAGCGCCTCCAGCCGCCGGAACTCGTCCCAGGTGGCCCACCGGGGAACGAGGTTGGCGTTGGCGATGAGCACGCGCGGGGCTTCGTCGTGGGTCCGGAAGACGCCCACCGGTTTGCCGCTCTGCACGAGGAGCGTCTCGTCGTTCCCGAGGCGCCGGAGGGTCTCCACGATCCGGTCGAACGCCGCCCAGTTGCGGGCAGCCTTTCCCGAGCCGCCGTAGACGATCAGCTCGTCGGGGCGCTCCGCCACCGCCGGATCGAGGTTGTTCATCAGCATCCGGAGGGCCGCCTCCTGGTGCCACCCCTTGCAGGACAGGGTGGTGCCGGTCGGCGCCCGGACGGTGCGTGCGGTAGCGGCGGTCATCGGAACGGCTCCGGAAAGCGGGGTGTGCCGAAAGATGGCCGCGGGGGGAATGGCATGCCAGCGCGGGCGGCGTGCTTGTCGGCTGCAACCCTGGGGGCCATTCTCCTATCCAATCCGTTGCATGACGACCCCGACGCGTGGAGTCCGCGCCCTGCGATTCGAGCCCGCTCGCCCGAGGGCCACAGAAGACGCCGTGGAGGCAGCGCTGGCCGCTGCCGGGGACGCGCACGCCTTCGAGGGGCTCTACCGGGCCCACGTGAACCGGGTCCACTCGCTGGTCCGCCGGATGCTCGGGGCGGAAGAGGCGGACGAGGTGACCCAGGATGTCTTCGTCCGCGCGTGGCAGAAGCTGGGCACCTTCCGCGGGGAGTCGGCGTTCGGGACGTGGCTGCACCGCCTGGCGGTCAACGTCGTTCTGGCGCGGCGGGCCGAGCTGGGCACCCGACGCCAACGCTACCTCGACGGCGACGACACGCTCGCCGAGGTGGCGGCGAGGCCGATGCGGGCGGACGACGCCATGGACTTCGAGGAAGCGATCCAGCGGCTCCCCGACGGCGCGAGGCAGGTCTTCGTCCTCCACGATGTCGAGGGGTACCGGCACGAGGAGATCGCCGACATGCTGGGCCTCGTGGCGGGAACATCGAAGTCACAGCTGCACCGGGCGCGGATGGCGCTGCGCCGGCACCTGGAGCGATAGACATGACGCACGAATACTGGTCGGAACGGCTGTCGGAATACCTGGATGGCGAGCTGAACGGCGCCGAGGCCGCGGACGCGGAGGCGCACCTGGCACAGTGCGAGGCCTGCCGGCGCGCGCTCTTCGAGCTCCGCACCGTGCGGACGCGGGCACGGAGCCTCGCGAGCCGCGGGCCGGCGACCGACCTCTGGCCCGCCATCGCCGCCGCCATCGGGACGGAGGGCCCCGTCCGCTCCGACGTGCGACCCATCCGCCCGCGTCGTCGCTATGCCTTCTCCCTTCCCCAGCTCGCCGCGGCGGGTATCGCGCTCGCGGCGCTGGGCGGTACGGGAGTCTGGCTGGCGGAGCGCGGCGACTCGACCGCTCCAGTCGCGACGACGCCCGAGCCTCCCGCCGCGACCCC
>DASTYH010000076.1:0-13991 GCA_035765075.1 Gemmatimonadales bacterium | reverse complement strand
GCGCGTCGGTGAGCGACGCGCTCCCGTCGGCCAGGTGCGCCGCCAGCGCGCCGTCGAGCGCCTCGACGGCAGCCGCCGCCGTGCTGCCGCTCTCCACCAGGACCGCGCGCTCGTTCACGAAGACGGTGATCCTCATCGGCGCACCCGCACGATGCGATCGCCGAAGGAGACGGTCACCGGCTGCGGCCGGGACGTGAGGTAGGCGATCAGCGCATCGAGGTCGGAAAGCCCCAGCGTGGTCACCTCGGCGCCCCGGAACATCGTGAATCCACTTCCGCCCCCCACCATGAAGTCGTTCAGCGCAACGGTGTATCGCCCCGCGGGGCGAATCGGCTTGCCCCCCGCGAGGCGCGCCTCGACGACGCGCGAGCCCCGCGGCCGCGTATCGTCGTAGCGGACCGTGACGCCTGAGACGTGTGCGTCGGGCTGCCCGTCGGCGAGGGCGTGCTCGAGCGCGCGCAGGACGACGGAGCCGGAGACGCGGACCGTGACGAGCTGATTGGCGAACGGCTGGAGCTCGAAAAGGTCGGCGTAGGTGAGCGGGCCGGCAGTCAGGCCGGGACCGCGGATCCCCCCGTTGTTCATGATCGCGATGTCCGCCCGCGCCACGGTCCGCTGCGCGTCGGCGATCAGGTTGCCGAGCGGGTATTGCCCCGAGCGGTCCTTGCGGAGCGTACTCGCAAGGCGGACCACCACCCGCGATGCGAGCGTGTCGGAGCGGGCGCGGTAGCGTTCGACGATCGCCGCCACGTCGGCCGCCGCCGTCACGCTGTCGGTGTAGACCGTTTCCGTGCGCGTCCGCCAGGCGCGCTTCCCGTCGGCGGTGCGGACGAGGTCGAGGATACCGAGCGTGGTGCCGCTGCTCCGCGCCTGCATGATCGGGACGCCGTCCACGTCCGTATCGGCAAGGAGGTGCACGTGGCCCGCCACGACTGCGTCGATCCCGGAGCCGAGCGCGCGGGCCACCTGCATCACCTCACCGCTGCAGCGGGCCGAATCGCAGGCAGCACCCGCATGGGCGAGGAGGACGGTGAGGTCCGGCCGTTCCGCCGCCAGCGAGTCGAGCGCGCCCCGGATGGAGGCGACCGGCCGGAAGTCGAGCCCGCGCACGTGCTCTGCGCGGACGATCGACTTCGTCTGGGTGGTGATGTAGCCGATGACGCCGATCCGGAGCGTGTCCACGGTGAGGACGGCCCAGGGTCGAGCCCACGAGGGCCGGCGGCCGGTGGTCGAATCGAAGACGTTGGCGGCGAGCCAGGGATAGCGCGCCTCCTTCATCCGGGCGCGCAGCGTGTCCACCGACCAGTCGAAGTCGTGGTTGCCGATCGCCGCGGCGCCGAGCCCCATCGCGTTGAACGTCTCCACCACCGAACGCCCATGCACCAGGTTGGACGTCAGCGTGCCCTGCATCTGGTCGCCCGCGTCGAACCAGACGGTCGGGCAGCCGCACTCGGCTTCCACGCTGTCCATCAGCGCCTCGAGCGCCGCGGCGCCGCCGATGCGCGCCCCCTGCGCCCAGCCCGGCGTACCCGGCAGGAGCGCCCCGTGGAAGTCGTTCGTCGTCACGATCCGGAGGACGATGGCATCCTTCGGAGCCGGCCCGCCCGGCTCGGGGGCGCGCTGGAGGGCGCGCACTTCGCTCGCGCGCTCCGCGGGCACGATCCGCCAGTTCGACTCGGCGTAGGCCCTGGGCTCGATGGTCCGGCGCGCGCGGATCGTTTCCACGATCAGGTCCCGGATGTTCTCGTCCCGATCGTAGACCACGGGCGCGCCCCGGAGCATGCCGAATCCCCCGCCCCCCTCCTGGCGGTAGCTGTTCACCGCCATCGTGAAGGTGTCGGTGGGCGTCACCGGACGGCCGCCGCGGGCGAGATCGTGGATGCGCTCCCCGACCGGGCGCGAGAGGTCGATGGTGTAGTCGACCCCGGAGACCATGTCGAAGTTGTATCCCGGAATGCTGTCGTTGAGGCGGAGCTTACCCTGGGCGTCCACGCGGTAATAGCGGGCGCTCTGTTCCAGAAAGGCGCGCAGCTGGGCGCCGCTGATCCGGATGGCCCGCAGCGTATTCTCGTACGGATAGATCCCCGCCACATCGCCGAGGCGGATCGGCCCGCGCGTGAATCCCGCGCCGATATTGAAGGCGGACGCGGCGGAGAGCTGGGCACCGGTGCGCTCGCGCTGAACGGCGTGGATGAGACCGATGATCGGCGTCGGCTCCGCGCGGGCGAGGGCGGCGGGCATCGGCCCCGTGGCGATGCCGAGGGGCTCCCGCACCCAGGCGAGCACGCTGTCGTGCGCGCCCCTGAACGCGGCCGCCACGCGGGGCTCGGGCGCGACCGATCGGAGCGGGATGATGTCACCCTTCCAGCGGACCGGTCGCCAGCGTCCGCCCTGGCGCACGAGATCCACGTGGGTGACCGAGACGCTCTGCGCCCAGTTCCGCGGCTGGACGAAGTGCACGCCGTTGATGACCGTATCACGCACCTCCCGGTGCGAGTGGCCTACGACGACGAGATCGGGACGGCTCGGTCCCCGCGCGAGGCGCGCGGCCACGTGCTCCGGACCGACGCCGGTCGTATCGTACGAGGACGCGCCGCCGAGTCCGCTGTGAATCAGGACGATCGAGAGATCCGCCCGGCGGCGGAGATCGCGGAGCACCGGCCGGGCTGCGCCCTCGATGGGCGCGACGCGGAGGCGACCCTGCACGTTCTCCCGGTCCCAGACCATCACCCCGGGCGTGGTGAAGCCGGCGATCCCGACGCGGACCTTCCCCCGGTTGACGACGGTGAACGCCGGATGGAGCAGCCGGCCGCTCCGGGTGGAGCGGATGTTGCCGCTCACATACGGAAACGCCGCCCCGGCGAGCGCGCGCTCGAGCGTCGCGAGTCCCCAGTTGAACTCGTGATTGCCGAGCGTGGCGGCGTCGTAGCGGAGCAGATTCAGCGCGCGGATGACGGGGTTGGTGTCCCGCGGCGCCACCCGGGCGAAGTAGGCGGCGAAGGAGTTCCCCTGGATGAGGTCGCCGGCGTCCACCAGCACGACCTGGTCGGGATAGCGTCGGCGGAGCGAGTCCACGACCGTGGCCGCGCGGACGAGTCCACCCTCGAAGGGCCGATCGGCGGCGTAATCCCAGTCGGCGACGCGGCCGTGCACATCGGTCGTCGCGACGATGACGACATGCGCGGTGTCCTGGGGCGCCGCGAGGAGCGCGCTGAGCAGCAGGGTGGCGAACATGGGGGCGAAATATAGCGTTCCCCCTGCCGCGGTTCCCGCGCCCCACCGGCGGCCGGCCGGGCCTTGCGTTCATTCGCCAAGGCGTATATATGTTCCGGCGAATATGAGCGCCCCCGTCAGCGCCTCCGAGCTGCTCCTCACGATGGCGGAGCCCACGCGGCTCCGCATCCTCAACTGTCTCGCGGCGGCGCCGCTGTTCGTATCCGACCTCCAGGCGCTGCTCGACCTCCCCCAGCCGACCGTGTCCCGCCATCTGCAGGTGCTCCGGCGCTCCGAGCTCGTGCGCGACACGCCGATCGCCCAGTTCGTCCTCTATCGCATCCGCCGGGTGCCGGGGCCGCAGGGGCGGCTCCTGACCGCGATTCTCGACGCCATGGCGGCCGATCCCTCGATGCGCGGCGAGCGGGAGCGCGCCGCGCAGCGGAGACGCACGCATACCGATTCCCGCGTCCCTGAGCCCGAACCGGCGGGCACGGCCGCCTCCCGGCCCCGGAAGGCCCCATGAGCCAGCGGATCCTCGTCGTGGAC
Source organism: Gemmatimonadales bacterium (assembly GCA_035765075.1). GTDB lineage: Bacteria > Gemmatimonadota > Gemmatimonadetes > Gemmatimonadales > GWC2-71-9 > CAMLLJ01. The sequence continues at coordinate 10,229 of DASTYH010000076.1, read as the reverse complement.
GACGAGCCGGACATCACCGCACTCGTCGCGTATCACCTGGCGAAGGCGGGCTACCGCGTGTCCACGGCGGCGAGCGGCACGGAAGCGCTGCGAGCGGCGCGCGAGGAACGGCCGGACGTGGTCGTGCTCGACCTCATGCTCCCGGGCACCTCGGGATACGACGTCCTCCAGGAGCTCCGCCGGATGGAGGAGACGCGCGACGTGGGCGTCATCCTCCTCACCTCCCGGAGGGACGAGGTGGACCGGATCCGCGGACTCTCGCTCGGCGCCGACGACTACCTCACCAAGCCGTTCTCTCCCGCGGAGCTGGCGCTCCGGGTAGCCGCGATCCTCCGGCGCATTGCCGCACCGCCCGTCGCCGCCGGCTCGACGCTCACGGCAGGCCCGATCACCGTGGACCGGTCGGCGCATCGCGTCCTCCTGGAGGGCGACGAGCTGCCGCTCACCGCCACCGAATACCGCCTTCTCGTCACGCTGCTCGAGCGTCGCGGGAGGGTCCAGTCACGCCCGCAACTGCTCGAGAGCGTGTGGGACGCGCAGCCGGACATCCAGACCCGGACCGTGGACATGCACGTCCAGCGCCTCCGCACCAAGCTCGGCAAGGAGGGCGACATGATCGAGACGGTGCGAGGCTTCGGCTATCGCTTTGCCGCCGAGCGGGGAGCGAAGCCACGGTGACTTTCGCCAAGCGGTTCGCCGCGGGGGCGTTCCTCGTCCTCCTCCTCGCCACCGCGATTCTCGTGTGGAACGCCGAGCGCGCCCTCCGCACGCGGCTCGCGGACGAGGTGGCGGACGATCTCCAGCGACAGGCGCGGCTCGTGGCCAGTGTGCTCGACGCCGATTCCACCACCTGGCAGGCCACGGTGCGCCGCCTCAGCGACGCGTCGGGAAACCGGATCTCCCTGATCGACCGGAGCGGGCGCGTCGTCGCCGAGAGCGATTTCCGCACGACGCCGCTCACCCTCATCGAGAACCACGCCAATCGCCCCGAGGTCCGCGCCGCGCTCGACGGCGCGGTGGGACGCGACGTCCGCGAGAGCGCCACGGTCGGCCGCGACCTCATGTACGTCGCCGTGCCCGGCGGCCCGGGTGTGGTGCGCGTCGCCGAAGACATGACCCACGTCTCGGCGATCGTGGGCGGCGTTCAGGCGACGGTGTCGGGCGCCGCAGTGCTCGCGCTCGTGGTCGGACTGATCGTCGCCGTGCTGGCAGGGCGATCGGTCGCGCGGCCGATCGGCGCCCTCGCGGGGGCGGCACGCGCCATCGCCGCGGGCTCGCCGCCCCGCTTCCCCCGCTCCGGCATCGCCGAGGTGGATGCGCTCGTCCGCGCGCTCCGGGAAATGCACCAGCAGCTCGGCGAGCGCTTCGAGGAGCTGCGCCGGGAGAAGGCGGAGTCCGCGGCGCTCGTCGAAGCCATGGTCGAAGGCGTCATCGCGGCCGATGCCCGGGGGCGCATCTCCGCCGCCAATCCCGCAGCCCGCCGGATGCTCGGCTACGGCCTCACGGAGCCGCTCCCGGACCTCGGCGAGCTCTTCCGGAGCAAGGCCGCACGGTCGATCGTCGCTCGCGCCTTCGGCGGCGCCCAGGGGGAACTGAGCGGCACCTTCGAGGGAGACGGGCGCACCATCCTGCTCACCGCGCGATCGCTCCCCACGGGCGGCGCGGTGCTCGTGCTCCACGACCTGACCGAGACCCGGCGCCTCGAGACGATCCGCCGCGACTTCGTCGCCAATGTCTCCCACGAGCTCCGCACGCCGCTCACGTCGATCCGGGGGTACACCGAGACGCTTCTCGGTGACGCACCCGACCCCGAGATGAGCCGGCGGTTCCTCGAGACCATCCTCGCCAACGCGCGGCGGATGCAGCGCCTGGTGGACGACCTGCTCGACCTCTCGCGGATCGAGTCGGGGCGCTGGCAACCGGCGCCGGTGGAGCTCGATGCGAGCGCGATCGCGCGGGAAGTGTGGAGCGGCCTCTCCGACCGCGCCCGGGCGCGCGACGTGGCGTTCGACGTGACCGCCCAGCCGGGCGTCGTGCTTCGCGCCGATCCCGATGCGCTGCGGCAGGTCCTCACCAACCTGCTCGACAACTCGCTCCGCCACACGCCGCCCGGCGGGCGGATCACCGTGGCGCTTGCCGGCAATGGCGGGGCCACCACGCTCCGTGTCACCGACACCGGCCCGGGGATTCCCCGGGAGCACCTCCCCCGCATCTTTGAGCGGTTCTATCGCGCCGATGCTTCCCGCTCGCGCGACGAGGGAGGAACCGGACTCGGCCTCGCCATCGTGAAGCACCTGGTGGAGGGCCATGGGGGGCAGGTGTCCGCCACGAGCGAGCGCGGCGAAGGGACGACGATCGCCTGCACCTTCCCGGCGTGAGCGCCGAGCTCGTGGCGGCGCTCGCGAGCGTCGTGGCGGGCGCGATCGCCGCGGTGGCCGGGTTCGGCATCGGCAGCATCCTCACCCCGCTCTTCTCCCTCACGCTCGGCACCCGCCTCGCCGTGGCGGCCGTGAGCGTCCCGCACCTCGCCGCCACCGCGCTCCGCTTCCTCATGCTCCGGAAGGCGCTCGACTGGCGCGTGCTGCGTGAGTTCGGGCTCGCGAGCGCCGCCGGCGGTCTCATCGGAGCGCTGCTGCATTCCCGCTCGGCCGATCCCGCCCTCCGGACGATCTTCGGTTGCCTGCTCCTCCTGGCCGCCGGGTCGGAGCTCCTCGGACTCGCGCAGCGGGCGCGCCTCTCGCGCGGCGGGGCGCTCCTCGCGGGTGCGGTGTCCGGCGGATTCGGCGGGCTCGTGGGCAATCAGGGAGGGATCCGCTCCGCGGCGATGCTGGGCCTGCCGCTCCGGCGCGACGCCTTCGTGGCGACCGCCACGGCCACCGGGCTCATCGTGGACGCCGTCCGGATGCCGGTCTACTTCCTCACCACCGGTGGTGCCATCCTCGGCGCATGGCGGATGGTGCTTGCCGCCACGATCGGAGCCATCGTCGGCACGCTCATCGGGCGCCGACTCCTGGCGCACATCCCCGAGCGCCTCTTCAGGCGGCTCGTGGCCCTTCTTCTCATCGGGCTCGGCCTCTACATGCTCGCAACGCGGAGTCCCGCCGAGCGCTCGCTGAACCCCGGCACGCCGACCCCGGCGAGCGCCTCCCGGTAGCTCGAGCGTGCCGGTGGCGGACCGGCGCGTGACGACGGGACTGCCCCCCGGGCCTTCGTTACGTGTTTGTGACAGAACACGGGGAATTCCGTTACGCCCGGGGACGTTGTTACATGCGCGCTGAGGGTCCTGCGCGCTGGCTACGTCACCGGAGAGAGGCGGAATGCGTCGAGATGCGATGCTGGCGGGTGCACTTGCGGTCGGGATGCCGGCCGTCGCCGTTGCGCAGAGTGCTCAATCGCCCGTGAAGGTCGGAGGGGTCGTCTATGCCCAGTACCAGTACGCGCTCTCGGACGACGAGGGGCACGCGAACAACTTCGATGTGGCGCGCGCCTACGTGAACGTCACCGGCGCCTTCGGCCATGGCCTGGCCGGCCGGATCACCGCCGACATCTATCGCCCTGGAGACGGGTCGCTCACCTACCGGCTCAAGTACGCCTATGCCGCGTATACCCCGGAGGGGAGCCCGGTCACCTTCAAGCTGGGTCAGATCCACACGCCCTGGGTCGATTTCGAGGAGACGCTCTGGGACTTCCGGATGCAGGGCACGATCGCGCTGGACCGGAACGCGTACCTGACCTCGTCGGATTTCGGCGCCGGGGTGGACGGGAGCTGGGGGAAGGATGCCGTCACCGCGCAGGTCGGGGTCTACAACGGCGAGGGCTACAACAAGACGCCCGGCGACCGTCGGAAGGATGTCGCGGGCCGCGTCTCGGTCCGGCTTCTGGCCACGGACGACGCCAGCCGGACGGGCGGGCTCCGGCTCTCCGCATTCGGTCTCCACGGCGCGCCCACGGGTGGCGGCGTCCGGAGCCGTGCCCTCGGGATGCTCTCGTACCGGTCGAAGCTCTTCACCCTGGCGGGCGAATACGCGATCACCCGCGATCGCCTCGACGACCCGACACCTCCGGCGCTGCCCGATGCCGCCACGATCCGGGGCGAGGTCGTGACGGCCTTCGGCGTGCTCCGGGTGCCGAGCTCTCCCCTCATGCTGATCGGCCGGGTGGACGTGGTGAACCCGGACGTCGACGCGGCGGACGACCGCCGCACCCGGTACATCGCCGGTGTGGCATACCAGCTGACACCGAATCTGCGGCTCCTGGCGGACGTGGATCACCTCTCCTATGAGGGAGGCGCGCCGTCGCCGGCGGCCGACGCGGCCCGGACCCAGGCGCTCCTGCAGGCCGGCCTCTCATTCTGATGCGGTCACTTTCCTCTCGATGGAGTCCGTCATGACCCGTTCGACCACCTCCCTCCTGGGCGGCGCGCTGATCTCGGCTCTGGTGCTCGGCTGCGGCCCGGGCGATGGCCCGAAGGACGGGACGGCGCAGGATGGCGCTGCGCCGTCCGCTTCCGCCGGCCTCACCGGCGCCGGCGCCACGTTCCCCAACCCGATCTACACGAAGTGGTTCGACGAGTACCACCGGCAGAAGGGGGTCCAGATCAACTACCAGTCGATCGGCTCCGGCGGCGGGATCCGCCAGTTCACGGAGGGAACGGTGGACTTCGGCGCCACCGACGGCCCGATGACCGACGAGCAGATCGCCGGCGTTCAGGGAAATGTCGCGCACATCCCCACCGTGCTCGGCGCCGACGTCGTCACCTACAATCTCCCGTCGCTCGGGCAGACCCGCCTCAAGCTCGACGGGGCCGTCATCGCCGACATCTTCCTGGGCAAGATCTCTCGCTGGAACGATGCGCGGCTCGCCGCGCTCAACCCCGGCGTGGCGCTCCCCGACCAGCCGATTCTGGTGGTACACCGGTCCGACGGGTCGGGTACCACCTTCATCTTCACCGACTACCTGTCGAAGATCTCTCCCGAGTGGAAGGAAAAGGTCGGCGCCGCCACCTCGGTGAGCTGGCCGACCGGACTCGGCGGGAAGGGGAACGAAGGGGTGACCCAGCAGGTCAAGCAGAACGAGGGAACGATCGGCTACGTCGAGCTGATCTACGCCATCAGCAACGGGCTTCCCTACGCCGATGTCCGGAACGCCGCGGGGAACTTCGTGGAGCCCACGCTCGCGAGCGTGAGCGCTGCGGCCGCCTCGGCCAACCTGACGCCGGGCACCGACTTCCGCGTCTCGATCACCGATCCGCCGGGCGAGGCCGCGTACCCGATCGCCTCGTTCACCTGGCTCCTCGTGCGCCCCGAGCCCACCGACAGCGCCAAGGCGGCGACCCTGCGCGACTTCCTCCAGTGGATGATCACCCCGGAGGCGCAGCGGATGGCCACCGACCTGCACTATGCCCCGCTGCCCATGCCGGTGATCGAGCTGGTCCAGGCACGGATCGATTCGCTGTAGCTTTCGTCCATGACGACCGCTACGAGCCAGCCTCCGGTGCCGGCCACGGCGCCGGAGGCGGACTCCGGCCTCCGCCGCCGCAGCTACGGTGACCTCCTCTTCCGCTCGCTGCTCACCATGGCGGCGGTGGCGGTGCCGGTCCTCCTCGGCTTCCTGGTGTACGAGCTGTGGATCGGCTCCCGCCTCGCCATCGGGCGCTTCGGCCTCGCGTTCATCGGCGCGAGCGAGTGGAACCCGGTCACCGACCGGTACGGCGCCGCTCCCCTCATCTTCGGCACCCTGCTTTCGTCGTTCATCGGACTGCTGATCGCGGTCCCCCTCTCCCTGGGCGTGGCGATCTTCCTGACCGAGTTCGCCCCGATGCGGCTCCGGCAGCCGGTGGCATTCGTCATCGGGCTCCTCGCCGCGATTCCGAGCGTGGTCTACGGGCTCTGGGGCATCTTCGTCCTCATCCCGCTCCTCCGCTCGACGCTCTATCCGTTTCTGCAAAGCGCGTTCGGCTTCCTCCCGCTCTTCGACGGACCGATCTACGGGCCCTCGATGCTGTCGGCCGGCATCATCCTGGCGGTGATGATCATGCCGTACATCATGTCGGTGGCGCGGGAAGTCCTGCATGCGGTCCCCGCGAGCCAGCGGGAAGCGGCGCTGGCGCTCGGCGCCACCCGGTGGGAGGCGGTCCGGACCGCCGTGCTGCCGTATGCCAGGACGGGCATCTTCGGCGCCGTGATCCTGGGACTGGGCCGGGCGCTGGGGGAGACGATGGCGGTGACCATGCTGATCGGCAACCGCCACGAGATCTCGTCGTCGCTCTTCGCGCCCGGTTACACCATGGCGGCGGCCATCGCCAACGAGTTCTCGGAAGCCGTGGGGGACATGCACCTCTCCGCCCTCGCGTACGTCGCGCTCATCCTCTTCGGCGTGACCGTCGTGGTGAATGCCGGCGCGCGGCTGCTCATCTGGCGCGTGGCGCGCGGGTCGGGCGCCGGGAGCCGGGCGCTGTGAACCGCCGCGCGCTCCGCCGCATCCGCAGCAGCGTGATGGTGGGCCTGATGGCCGCCGCCGTCGTGGTGGCCGTGCTCCCGCTCGTCTTCATCCTCGGCGATCTCGTGATCCGCGGCGCGGGAAGCCTCAACGTGGCGTTCTTCACCGAGACGCCGGCGCCTGCGGGGGAGACCGGGGGCGGCGTCGTCCACGCCATCGTCGGGACGCTTCTCATCGTCGGCACCGCCGCGCTGATCGGGCTCCCGGTCGGCATCGCCGGCGGGATCTACTGCGCGGAGTATCCGGGGAGCCGGGTCACCTGGGTGACGCGGTTCGTCTCCGACGTCCTGAACGGAACGCCCTCCATCGTCATCGGCGTCTTCGCCTGGGCGTGGATCGTGGCGACGCAGAAGCACTTCTCGGGGCTCGCGGGGAGCGTGGCGCTCGCCATGATCATGATCCCGATGGTCCTGCGCACGACCGAGGAGATGATCCTGCTCGTTCCCAACTCGCTCCGGGAAGCGGCGCTCGCGCTCGGCTATCCCCGCTGGCGCACGAGTCTCGGCATCGTGGCGCGGAGCACCCTGCCGGGGATCATCACCGGAAGTCTCCTCGCGGTGGCGCGCATCGCCGGGGAAACGGCGCCGCTCCTCTTCACCGCGCTCGGGAGCCAGTACCTGAGCACCGATCTCAACCGGCCGATGGCGGCGCTCCCGCTCACGGTCTTCACCTATGCGACCGGCCCCTATGAGGAGTGGCATCAGCTGGCCTGGGCAAGCGCCCTCGTCCTCATCCTCGTCGTCCTCGTCCTCAGCATCGGCGCGCGTCTCGCGCTCCGGGGCCGCGCCGGATCGCGTGGCTGACGCCCCTGCCCGGGTCGAGACGAACAAGCTCACCGCGATGTACGGGAAGTTCACCGCGGTGAAGGGCGTGTCGCTCCGCTTCGCGCCGAATCAGGTGCACGCGCTGATCGGCCCCTCCGGCTGCGGCAAGTCCACCTTCCTGCGCACGCTCAACCGGATGCACGAGCTGAGCGAAGGAGGATGGATCACGGGGCGGGTCCTTCTCGACGGCGAGGACATCTACGGGCCTGGGATCAATCCCATGCGCCTCCGCCGGCGGGTGGGCATGGTGTTCCAGAAGCCGACGCCGTTCCCGATGATGTCCATCTACGACAACGTGGCCGCCGGCCTCAAGGTGGACAACCGGCTGGGGCGCCTCCGGGGCGCCGCGCTCGACGAGGCGGTCGAGCGCTCACTCCGGCAGGCGGCGCTCTGGGACGAGGTGAAGGACCGCCTCCGCGAAAACGCGCTCGCCCTCTCGGGCGGCCAGCAGCAGCGTCTCTGCGTAGCCCGGACGATCGCGCCTCAGCCGGAGGTGATCCTCCTCGACGAGCCCACGGCGTCACTCGATCCGCAGGGGACGCAGCGGATCGAGGAACTCCTCTTCGATCTCAAGGCGCATTTCACGATCGTGATCGTGACCCACAACCTCCAGCAGGCCGCCCGGGTGTCCGACACGACGACATTCTTCTATCTGGGCACGATGGTCGAGACGGGTGACACGAAGCAGATCTTCACCGCGCCGCGGAACGAGCAGACCGAGGCGTACATCACCGGGCGGTTCGGATGACGGACGCGGCGCCCTCCCTCGGCCTCACGACGCTCACACGGCGGGACGCCACGGCGCGCCGCGCCGGCGCGCCGGCGGTGGAGGTCCGCGGCTTCGGGTTTGCCTACGGGTCGCGCGCGATCATCCGGGAGCTCGACCTCGAGATTCCCCGGAGCGCGGTGACGGCGGTGATCGGCCCGTCCGGGTCGGGGAAGTCCACCTTCCTCCGCTCCATCAACCGGCTCAACGACCTGATTCCCGGCGCGCGCTACACCGGCGACATCCTCGTGGAGGGATCGTCCGTCTTCGCCCCCGGCACCGATCTGGTGGCGCTCCGCCAGCGGGTGGGGATGGTCTTCCAGCGCCCGAATCCCTTCCCCAGGTCCATCTTCGACAACGTGGCGTACGGGCCCGCGCTCAATGCGCTCGTGCCACGCCGGGACCTGCCGGAGCTGGTCGAGCGCTGCCTCCGCGCCGCGGCCCTCTGGGACGAGGTCAAGGACCGGCTCGACGAGCCCGGCACCGGGCTTTCCGGCGGCCAGCAGCAGCGGCTCTGCATCGCGCGCGCCCTCGGCAACCGGCCGCAGCTCCTGCTCATGGACGAGCCGGCATCGGCGCTCGACCCGATCTCGACCCAGAAGCTCGAGGAGCTGCTCTTCGAGCTGAAGAAGGACTATACGATCGTCATCGTCACCCATAACATGCAGCAGGCCGCGCGCGTGTCGGATTACACCGCCTTCCTGGAGGAGGGCGCGCTGGTGGAGTTCGGGGAAACCGAGCAGATCTTCACCAATCCGGCGCAGGAGCGGACCGAAGCGTACATTACCGGGAGATTCGGATGAGTGTCGACGTCCACCGCCATTTTCACGACGAGCTGAGCCACCTCAAGGTCCGCCTGCTCACCATGTCGGGGGAGGCGGAGGCCTCGCTCGGCCTCGCGGTCGACGCCCTCCTCGAGCGGGATCTCGACAAGGCGGCGCAGGTCATCGCCAACGACCGGGTCATCGACGACATGGAGATGGAGATCGAGGAGCGGTGCGTCCGCCTCCTCGCGCTGCAGCAGCCCATGGCGCGGGATCTCCGGATGCTGACGTCGGCGCTCAAGATCGCCAACGACCTCGAGCGGGTGGGGGACCACGCCGTCAACATCGCGCAGAGCACCCAGCGGCTGGCCGAGGCGCGCGCGATCGCGCCGGAGCCGGAGATCGTCGAGATGGCGCGCCTCGCGCGCGAGATGCTCTCCGATGCGCTCGAGGCGTTCATCCGCGGCGACGCGGCGGCGGGGCGCGAGGTCTGCCTCCGGGACGACAAGGTGGACGCGCTGCACGATTCGGTCTTCCGGATCCTCCTCACCCACATGATGGAGGATCCGCACACCATCGGGGCCGGAATGGAGCTCTTCCTCGTGAGCCGCAACCTGGAGCGGATCGCCGATCTGGCCACCAACATCGGGGAGGACGTGGTCTTCCTCGTGGAGGGCAAGTCCATCAAGCACCACGCGGAGGACCGGGGCGAGCCGAGACGGATGGAGGACGCGTGACCCGGCTCGCCGCCATCGACGTCGGCTCGAACTCGATCCGGCTCCTGGTGGCCGACTACGATGCGTCCACCGGCCTTTCGGTCATCGACGAGGTCCGGGACCAGCCGCGGCTCGCGCAGGGGCTCGCAACGACCGGCCGGCTCGACGAGGCGGCGATGCAGCACGCGCTGCAGGTGCTCGCGCGGATGCGCGAAATCTGCGAGCGGCGGGGAGTCGAGCGGATCTCCGCCGTCGCCACCTCGGCGGTGCGGGAGGCATCCAACGGCGAGGAGTTCATCCGCCGGGCACAGGAATCGGTCGGGATTCCCCTCCGCATCATCGACGGCAATACCGAGGCGGCGCTCTCCTACCGATCGGTCGCGCACCATTTCAACCTCGACGCGTCGCGCACGCTGGTGGCCGACATCGGCGGGGGGAGTCTCGAGCTGATCGGCGCCGTGCGCGGCGTGGTGGAGGCCACGGCGTCCCTTCCCCTCGGCGCGGTGCGCCTCACCGAGCTCTACCTCGCCGAGACCGGCGACACCATCCGCCGCATCAGGAAGCTTCGCGCCCACGCGCGGAAGCAGATCCGGAAGCGCCTCTCCGCCGGGGAGTGGAGCCGCGCGCACCTCATCGGGTCGGGCGGCACGTTCACCACGCT
>DASTYH010000075.1:0-2311 GCA_035765075.1 Gemmatimonadales bacterium | reverse complement strand
CGGCATTGGCGAGCGCGGCGAGCGCCGCGCTGGCCACGAAATACCGCCGGGTCGGCAGCAGGTCGGCCAGGTTGAGGAGCGCGGCGCCGAGCGTTCCCACCACGAAGCCGAATTGCACCGCCGACGTGAGCCAGCCGGTCTCCGCGGCGGTGAGCCTCCACCGGACACCGAGCTCGGGGGCGATGGCGGTGCCGGCAAACCAGAGCGACATGCCGAGCAGCTCGGCCGCCCCGATGACGGCGAGCATGCGCCACCGCGCGCGGGACTCAGCCGGCAGCGACATCGGCGCCTTCGCTCGCCCGCTCCCAGCGCGCGAGCGCCTGGTCGAGAAGCCCCCTGGCTCGCTCCAGCTCGCGGCCGAGGGCAACGGCTTCGTCGGCACCCCCGGCGCGGCGATAGAGATCGGGATCCTCCAGCCGCTTCGTGATTGCCGCCACCTCCGCCTCCCGCTCCGCCACCTCGCGCTCCGCCGATTCCAGCTCGCGCTGCGCCGCACGCGAGGCCTGCTGCTGTTCCTTCCGCGGGTCGGCGGCGGCGCGGACCTGTTTCCGTTCCCGGACCCGCCGCAGCGCCTCGTCCTCCGCTGCTGCCACCCGCGCCGCGTGCAGCCGCTCGGTGCTCACCGCTTCCCACTCGCCGAAGGTGCCGGGAAAATCGGTGATGCGGCGGTCGTGCAGGACCCAGACGCGCGTCACGAGCGCTCGGAGGAGAGCGCGGTCGTGACTCACGAGGAGCACGGTGCCCTCGAAGTCCTCGATCGCGTCCTCCAGTGCCTCGATCGACTCGACGTCGAGATGATTGGTGGGCTCGTCGAAGATCAGGAGGTTTGCCGCCTCCAGCATCATGAGCGCCAGCGCCATCCTGGCGCGCTCACCGCCCGAGAGCGATCCCGCGCTCCGGAGGACGGAGTCGCCGGAGAAGCCGAAGCGGCCGAGGTGCCCCTGCACCGGCCCGCGCCCCCAGGCGGGACGGCGGTCCGCGATGATGTCGTAGAGCGTCTGATCGGTGGGAACCTGCGCGAGGTCCTGCCGGTAGTGCGAGATGCGGACCGATTCCGGAATCCGCACGTCGCCGGAGGTCGGCCGCCGCTCGCCGACCAGAGTACGGAGGAGGGTGGACTTGCCGGCGCCGTTGGGCCCGATGAGCCCGACGACGTCCCCCCGCTGGACGCGGGCGCTGAAGCGGTCGAGCAGCACGCGCTCGCCGATCGTGACGCGAACGTCCTCCGCCACGAGCACCTGGTCGCCACCCCGTTCCGCCGCCTCGAAGCGCACCGCCATCGTCCCGCCCTCCCCCGGGGGAGGGCTGAGCCGGGCCACGCGGGAGAGCCGGCGCCGGCGTCCCTTTGCCTGGGCGCTGTTGCCGCCCGCGATGTTCCGGCGGATGAAGTCTTCCTCCGACTCGATGGCCTTGCGCTGCTTGTCGAAGGCGCGTTGGCGCGTGAGCCGCCGCTCCGAGCGCTGGCGGATGAAGGCCTCGTACCCGCCGGTATAGGGCACCGCCGTCCGGTCCTCGACGTGGAGGATGTGGTCGGCCACGCGCTCGAGGAAGTCGCGGTCATGGCTGATGACGAGAACCGTGGCATCGAGCGTGGAGAGGTATCCCTCGAGCCACTCGGTCGTCTCGAGATCGAGGTGATTAGTGGGCTCGTCGAGGAGGAGCAGGTCGGCGGGCGCCACGAGCTGGCGAACGAGCCCGACCCGGCCGCGCTCCCCGCCACTCAGCGAATCGAGCGACTGCGCCCGCGCCGCATCGGGATCGAAGCCGAGTCCATGCAGCACGGCGTCGATCCGGGGCGCCAGCGTATAGCCGCCTTCGCGCTCGAAGCGCTCCAGATCCCGGGCGTAGCGGTCCAGCATCGCCTCGGTCGTGGCGTCCCCGGCCCGTCCCAGGGCATCGGCCTGCTCCGCCAGCGCGCGCTCGAGGGCAAAGAGCTCGGCAAAGGGGCCCGCCGCGGCCTCCCAGACGGTGGCGGCCCCGCCGAAGTCCCGATGCTGCTCCATGACCGAGATCCGGAGTGCCGGCGCGCGCGCCACCGTTCCCCGGCTCGGCTCGAGCTCGCGCGTGATGAGGCGGAACAGCGTGGTCTTTCCGCTCCCGTTCCGACCGACGATTCCCCACCGGTCCTTCGCGGCCACCGTGAAGGTGACGTCCTCGAGCAGCGTCGTTGCGCCGAACTGGACTCCGACGCCCGCCAGGGAAAGCTGCGTCATTTCCCCACCCACGCCTTCCATTCGGCCTCGGCCGCGCCGACCGTGAGCCGCTGCTGCTGCCGCACGAGCGGCATCCGGAGCATCATCGGCTCCCCCGA
>DASTYH010000074.1:0-13405 GCA_035765075.1 Gemmatimonadales bacterium | reverse complement strand
GGAACTCGCTCTTGAGCCGTGTGACCCGCCGGAGCTCGCGGTTGCGCGCCGCCAGCGCCGCCTCGTTCTCGCGACTCGCCTCGAGTCCAGCCGCGCGGTCGAGGCCCACGACGACCTGGTCGCCGAGAATCTGGAGGAGCTGCAGGTCCCGCTCGCCGAAGGGCCGCCCATCGATCCGGTTGTACGCCGCAAGCGTCCCGATCACGACCCCCGCGGAGCGGAGCGGCGCCACGGCGGCGGTGGTGAGCGCCACCGGCACCACCGCGTCCCGGTAGCTGCGCGGGTCGCTGTCGAGGTCGTTGACGACCACCGGCTCGTCGTGGGTCACCACCCATCCCAGGAGCGACTGGTCCACGGGAAGGAGGTTTCCCCGCGTCGCCTCGAGCGGCCCGGTGGCGGCCACGATCCGGAGAAAGCGTCCCTCCTCGACCATGATGGCCACCCCGCCGCTCTCCGCCTCGAGGAGCTCCGCCGCCGCGAGCGCCACCTCGCGCTGCAGCTCGACGAGCGAGGTTCCCGAGAGGAGGGTGGCGCCGAGATGGCGGAGCCGGTCGAGCTCGCGGTTGCGCGCGTCAGCGGCGGCGAGCGCCAGACGAAGTGTTTCGTTCTGGGCCGCGGCGAGGATCCTCCCCCGGCGCACCGCAATGAGCGCGGTGACGCTCGCCGCCAGCGCCACCGCAATGGCGACGATGTCCTGCCGGCGATCGGAGAAGTAGAGGGCCACCCAGAAGAGGATCACCACGGCGGCGGCGAGCGGCCGGACGGTATACAGCCGGTCAACGACGGCGCGCCCCGACACCCGTCCCCCTCCGAAAGGATCTCGTGGAAGGCGGTCTCGCCGGTCCGGAGCATGCGCCGGAGGTACGGTCGGCAGAGACCGCATTGGTCCCCGCACCCGGTTTCGTGCATCAGCGCCGCGAGGTCCCAGCCGCGGGCCCGGGCGAGCGGCAGCAGTGCCTCGAAGGGACGGCGCATGCAGACACAGCGGGTGACGTGAACCGAGCCGATGCGGGAGGCGTCGCTCACGGGTTGGTGGGCCTGAGGTCGAGCTCGCTCACCAGGGCCCGCTCGGGGAGGCGGAGCGCGGACACGATCGCGTCGGCGACGTCGGCAGGTTGCAGGATCCGGGAGGCATCGGGCCGGATCCCGCGGATGAGCTCGGTATCCACGGAGCCGGGGCAGATGGCGATCACGCGGATCCCCGACGCCCGGACTTCGAGCATGAGGGACCGGGAGAAGCCGAGCACCGCGTGCTTCGATGCGGAATACCCCGTTCCCCCCTTCACGCCGTTCTTCCCCGCGAGACTCGCGACGTTGACGATGGCTCCCGCGGAGCGGGCTCGCATTCCGGGGAGCACCGCCCGCGTCACCAGGAAGAGACTCCGGACATTGGTCGCCATCATCGCGTCCCACTCGGCGAGCGAGAGCTCCTCGAACGACTTGAAGACGGCGATGCCGGCGTTGTTGACGAGCGTGTCCACCGGCCCCAGCTCGGCCTCGACCACCTGGACGATCCGGCGGACGTCCTCCTCGCGGCCGACGTCACCCGCCTCGCCGGCCGCGGTGATCCCCGCCGCCCGGAGCTCCGCCAGCAGGGCGGACACCTTCTCGGCGGTGCGGGCGCAGACACCCACGCGCCACCCCGCCCCTCCCAGCGCGAACGCGGTGGCGCGTCCGATCCCGGCGGTGGCGCCGGTGACCAATGCTGTCATGGACATGGGAGAATAGTGGGGACAGTAGACGGTATACGGTAGACAGTAGGCGGGAGGCGGGAGTGTCGCGGACGAGCCCCGTATACCGGCTACCGTATACCGTATACTTCCCAGATGTCCAACCCCCTCGCTCACCCCGTCATTCGCGGCAACGGTCCGCGGGGAGGACGGAGGCCGAGCGAGCCGGACCGGCCGGAGACGTGGCGCGAGCGGGTGGCGGCGATGCGGCACCTTCCCCGGCTCCTCCGGCTCGTCTGGCAGACGAAGCCCGCTTACGTGGTGGGCGTGATCGCGCTCCGGCTCATCGGCGCCGCCATCCCCCTGGGGGTGCTCTGGGTCGGCAAGCTCATCGTCGACGAAGTCATCGCGCGCATCGCGACCTATCAGGCCACGGGCGTGGTGGAATGGGAGCGGCTCGCCTCGCTCCTCGCGATCGAATTCGCCATCGCCTTCCTCGGCGCGGCCGCGACGCGGGCGGGGGCGCTGCTCGAGAGCCTCCTCGGCGACCTCTTCGCCAACGAGACGAGCGTCCGGCTCATGCGCCATGCCGCCGAGCTCGATCTCGAGCAGCTGGAGAACGCGGAGATCTACGACAAGCTCGAGCGGGCGCGCCGGCAGACGGTGGGGCGCATCGCGCTCTTCTCGCTCCTGCTCCAGACGCTGCAGGACGCCGTCACCCTCGTGACGCTGGCGCTGGCACTCGGGCTCTACGTGCCCTGGCTGCTCCTGCTCCTCGTCGTGGCGGTGGTGCCGTCCCTCCTCGGCGAAACCCACTTCGCGGCACTCGGCTATTCGCTCCTCTTCTCCTGGACGCCGCAGCGACGGCAGCTCGACTACCTCCGCTACATCGGCGCGAGCGACATCTCGGCAAAGGAGCTCAAGCTCTTCGGACTGTCGTCCTTCCTCGTGGAACGGTACGACCGGCTCTCGCGCGAGTTCTACGAGGCCAACCGGAGTCTCGCCATCCGGCGGAGCGCGGTCTCCGTGGCGCTCAATGCGCTCGGCACCCTCGGCTATTACGGCGCGTATGCGGCCATCATCTATCTCACCGTGATCGGGTACCGGTCGCCCGCCGGCGTCTTCACCATCGGCGTGCTCACCTTTCTCGCCGGGAGCTTCCGCCAGAGCCGGGACCTGATCCAGCGCGTCCTCCTCTCCTTTGCCCAGGTCTACGAACAGAGCCTCTACCTCGACGACCTCTTCGGCTTCTTCGAGATCGAGCCCACGATCCGCGCGCCGCGCAACGCACGTCCCGTTGCGAACCCGATCCGGGAGGGATTCGTCTTCGAGAATGTCGGGTTCCGCTACGCCGGCGCCGAGCGCTGGGCGGTGCGGGGACTCTCCTTTACCCTGGCGCCAGGCGAGCGGGTGGCACTGGTGGGAGAGAACGGGGCCGGGAAGACCACGCTCGCCAAGCTCCTGGTGCGCCTCTACGATCCGAGCGAAGGACGGATCCTCCTCGACGGCATCGACCTGAAGGAGTACGACCTCGACAGCCTCCGGAAGAACGTCGGCGTCATCTTCCAGGACTTCGTCCGCTACGACTTCATCCTGCGCGAGAACATCGCGGTGGGCGGGATCGAGCGGATCACCGAGACCGCCGCCATCGAGGAGGCCGCCCGGCGGAGCCTCGCCGATACCGTCGTGGCGAGGCTCCCGGGCCGGTACGATCAGATGCTGGGTCGCCGCTTCGAAGGGGGCGCCGACCTCTCGGGGGGAGAATGGCAGAAGGTTGCGCTGGCCCGCGCCTACATGCGTGACGCCCAGCTCCTGGTGCTCGACGAGCCCACCGCGGCGCTCGACGCGCGCGCCGAGTATGAGGTCTTCCTCCGGTTCTCGGAGCTCACGAAGGGGCGCATGGCCGTGCTCATCTCGCACCGATTCTCGACCGTGCGCATGGCCGACCGGATCCTCGTGCTCCAGCAGGGGGAGCTGATCGAGGAGGGGACGCACGACGCGCTGGTGGCGCGCGGGGGTCTCTATGCGGAGTTGTTCCGGCTGCAGGCGGCGGGGTATCGGTAGGTCGGACAGTCGGACAGTCGGAGTCGGACAGTCGGACGGTCGGAAGGTGTGAGGCGAAGGGGCCGCCGGCGGTGACGAGGCGACCCCTTGCGTCCTCGCTACTGATTCGACGCCTGAGGCGAAGCTGCGGCTTCGAGGACCAGGGCCGCTCGCTCCCGGGCGCCCGCCTCCTTCCAGGCGAGCGGCACATCGGGCTCGATGCCGGCGCGCTCGTTCTCCCCGGAGGCGCGAAGGCGGGCGCAATCGGGGGCGTGAAGCGTCATCTGCACCGACGCCAGCTCGAGCCGAACGCCGCCGTTGGTGTACCCGCATCCTGCTCCGTACGAGCGTTCGCCCATGATCGTCGCCGCATTGTTGTCCCGCAGGAGGGCCGCGAACTGTTCCGTCGCGGAGGCGCTCCCATGGTCCATGACGACGATCACCCGCCCGGTATAGACACCTTCCCGGTACCCGTAGCTGGCGGGGTGGAAGAGCGAGGCGGGATCCCGCAGTCCGGCGAGGTCCTCGGTGCGCGCGTACGGCAGGACCCCCGTGGAATAGCTCCCGTCCACCACCAGCTGCCGGCAGCTCACCGGCTCGCCCTTCCACATTCCGCTCAGGTCGCAGGGAGTTTCGACCTCCCGGATCGTCGCGCTGATCCGCGCGCGCGCCGACTCCAGCATGCTCCGCTGGGCGACTGCAAGGTCGGAGCGTCCGAGCTCGGCCGACAGCACGCTGTCCTGCTGCCGCAATGACGTGAGCGGATGGGGGTGCCGGATGATGCCGACCGGCCCTCCCTGCAGCGCCACCGGCGTGAGCTCCCGCGCCAGGGCATCGGCGAGGCCGCTTCCTCCACCGTTGCCGGTCACGTCCACGATCAGCGAGCGTGCTCCCGCCGCCTCGATCCGCTCGAGGGTGGCGGCCAGTGACGCCACGAGACTGCGGCTGACGCCTTCCCAGATCGCGTCCTGGCAGCCGCCATCGCACGGCGTGGCCTCGACGGCGGCGCGGGCATTCCACACGGTCTCGCAGGCGGCGGCATAGCGGTCCTCGCCGAAGGCCGCGATCCGGAGCACACCCACCCGCTCGCCACCCGGTCCCTGCACGATCCCGGCGCGAAAGGGCGCCGATGCGATCGGCGTGTACCCGGCCATCTCGTCGAAGGCGAGCCCGAACCCGTTCTCCTCCCGGTCGAAGCCCATCCGCCGGCACGCGGAGGCAGCCGAGGCATCGCCCTCGATGGGAGCGCCCGAGCCGCGCCAGGCGCGGGTCGCCAGCCGGACGATCGGGTGGTCGGGCGGGGAGACGCGGAGGTGACCGTCGTCGAAGGCGCCGACCAGGGTGCGAAACGCCCGCCGTGCAGCATGGCGGTTGGAGGCCGCGGCGAGCGCCGAATCGGCGGTCGCATGCAGTGCCGGGAGATCGAGCTGCCGGGCCGCGGCGGTCCACTGGAAGTTGGCGTAGGCCACCGCAAGATGGTTTTCCAGCTTCGTGAGGTCGTTTCGCCACGCCGCCCGGTCGGCGTCATCGGCCGGGAGGAAATCGGGGATGGCCGGGATGGCCGCCGTGAGGCCGATGGCCACGACGAGAAGCAGCAGGAAACGGAACAGCGCGCGCACCGGGTCTCCTTTGGGGGTCCGGACTGTCCGACGCTGTGAGGGGCTGGAATGTTTCATAGTGGGACGAAGTAGCGCCGCGGGTCGCCTGCGGGTAACGCTCAGGCGCACCCGGGGGTCACGGCGAGCGCCGATGATCGAACGACCCCACCCCCGGAGGTTCCCCATGCGTCCCCTCCTCGCTCTTGCCATGCTGCTGTCGCCCTCGATTGCCGCCGCGCAGGGACCGCGACACGGAATCACGTATCTGCCTGAGGAAGAAGGGGTTGTCAGTGAGCGAGCCACGGGGGCACCGGGGGAGCTGGGGCTCGCCTTCGCCGGGCTTCTGGGTGCCGGGGTGGGGGTCCTCGGCGGCGGATTCGTGGGGGCCCGGCTGGAGCAGGCGGCGGTCGGGCGCTGCTACGACTACTGCGGTCTCGCGGGATTCGTGGTCGGGGCCACGCTCGGGACCACGATCGCCGTCCCGGTGACGGTGCATGCGGCGAACGGACGGCGCGGCGATCTCTCCCGGGCGCTCGGCTGGAGCGGATTCGTCGCGGCGGCGGGCTGGGGACTCGGCCTGATGCTCGACGACGCCACCCCGGTGCTCCTCATTCCGGCGGCGCAGGTGATCGTCTCGGTGGGCATCGAGACGCGCACCGGGAGGAGGCCGGCGCGGTGATTTGACTTCCCCCGGATCCGGCGGCAGAATGAGAATCCCTCATTCGGCAGGAGGTGGCAGCCATGAAGGTCTATGGCTCCGACGCCATCAGAAATGTGGCCTTCGTGGGTCACGGGGCCAGCGGCAAGACGACCCTCGTCGACGCGCTGGCCTTCGTTTCCGGCTCCAGCCGCCGTCACGGCTCGATCAAGGACGGCACGGCGCTCACCGATTACTCCCCCGACGAAATCGATCGCAAGCACTCCATCTCGCTCGCACTTGCGTACGCCGAGTGGATGGACACCAAGCTGAACCTCATAGACACCCCGGGCTACCTCGACTATTTCGGCGAGGCGGTCGGCGGACTGCACGCGGCCGACGCGGCCGTGGTGGTCCTGAGCGGAACGGCGGGGGTCGAGGTCGGGACCGAGAAGGTGTGGGAGGTCTGCGACCAGCTGCACCTTCCCCGGATCCTCTTCGTCACCGCCATGGACAAGGAGCACGCCGACTTCGAGTCGGTGTTCCGGGACGTGCGCGAGCACCTCTCGCCGAAGGTGGTGCCGGTCGAGATCCCCGTCGGCGACGGGCACGATTTTCACGGTATCGTGAACCTCTTCACCGGCCAGTGCCACAATTTCAGGAAGGGAACGAAGTCGGGGGAGTACGACATCATCGAGATCCCCGACGAGCTGAAGGAGCGCTTCGCCCAGTACACCGAGCAGCTCACCGAGGCGGTGGCCGCCACCGACGATGAGCTGATCGAGCGCTACCTGGGCGGAGAGAAGATCGGGCGGGAGGAGATCGCGCGGGTGATGAAGCGCGCGATGCTCGCGGGGGAGATCGTCCCGCTCTTCTGCGGGAGCGGCGAGCTCACCTACGGCATGCGGACGCTCCTGACGGAGATGGTGGAGCTCTTTCCCGCGCCGCTCGAGGCCAACGCCGCGCGCGCCGCCCGCTCCGAGGCGGACCGGGCGCTCCTCTCCGCGCCCATTCTCGGCCACGTCTTCAAGACCGTCTCCGAGCCCCACGTGGGAGACGTGACCTTCTTCCGACTGTATACCGGCTCCATCCGGAGCGGGGACGAGGTCTGGAACGCCGAGCACGACGTGGCGGAGAAGCTGAACCACCTCTCGCTCCAGCTGGGGCGCGACCGGATCGAGGTCGAGCGCATCGAGGCCGGCGACATCGCGACGGTGGCGAAGCTCCGCGATACCCACACCAACGACACCTTCTGTCACCGCGACGCGCCGGTGCGCCTCCCGCCCACCCCCTATCCCGAGGCGGTGGCCACCTCCGCCGTCCTCGTCCGGCAGCGGGGCGAGGAGGACAAGCTCGCCGCGGGACTCCACAAGCTGCACGAGGAAGACCCGACCTTCCACTTCGAGTACAACTCGGAGCTCGGGCAGACCCTCATCCACGGGATGGGCGAGCGCCATTTCGACACCATCCTCGGCCGGCTCGCGCGGAAGTTCGGCGTGCACGCCGAGCTCGCGCGGCCGAAGATTCCGTATCGCGAAACGATCAAGGGACGGGCCGAGGGCCAGGGGAAGCACAAGAAGCAGAGCGGCGGCCGCGGGCAGTACGGCGACTGCTGGGTCCGACTGGCACCCCGCCCCCGCGGCGCCGGCTACGAGTTCGTGGACCGGATCGTAGGCGGCGTGATCCCCAACAAGTACATCCCGGCCGTGGACCGCGGGATCCGCGAGGCGGCGGAGCGCGGCGTCGTCGCCGGCTTCCCGATGGTGGATTTCTCGGCGGAGTGCTACGACGGGTCGTACCACGACGTGGACTCGAACGAAATGTCGTTCAAGATGGCGGGCATCCTCGCCTTCCGGAACGTCGCGCCGAAGTGCCGGCCGGTGCTGCTCGAGCCGCTTGCCGACGTGACGGTCTGGACCCCGGAAGACGCGCTCGGTGACGTGATGGGAGACCTGAGCGCCCGCCGCGGCCAGATCCTCGGGACGGAACAGGACGGACGGCTCACCAAGGTGCGCGCCGTCGTGCCCGAGTCGGAGCTCTACAAGTATTCGACGACGCTGCACTCGATCACGCACGGACGCGGGACCTATCGTCATTCGATGCACGGCTACGCCGAGGCGCCACCCGAGGTGGCGGAGCGCGTGGCGGCGGAGGAGCGGGAACAGGCGGCTGCCGCATCCTGATGGGTGGCGTGAACTACGGCCGGCTCGCCGACCTGGTCGTCGTCCTGCATTTCTGCTTCGTACTGTTCGTGCTGTTCGGCGGTGTGCTCGCCCTGCGCTGGCCCCGGGTGGTCTGGGTTCACCTCCCCGCGGCGGTGTGGGGCGCGCTCATCGAGTTTGCCGGCTGGATCTGCCCGCTCACGCCGCTCGAGAACTGGCTGCGACGGCAGGGCGGCATCGCAGGATATGAAGGAGGGTTCGTCGAGCACTACGTACTGCCGGTCCTCTATCCGGGCGCCCTCACCAGGAACATCCAGCTCGTCCTCGGGGTCATCGTTCTCCTGCTGAACATCGTCATCTACCGCCACGTCCTCCGCCGGCGTCGCGTCGCGATGAGCCGGTGAGCGGAATCCCCGCCGGTGTGCGCCGATGGAGCCCCGCCATGGAACGGCTCCTCGATCCGTTCCGCACGCCGGGCCAGCCCGATTGCGCGGCATACCGGCAGCTCCTCGTCTACTTCGTCGAAGGGTGGCTGCGGGGCCGGAGCCGTGGTGGGGGGATGGTCTCCTACCCTGGGCTTCCAAGCTGCCGTGGCCGCCGGAGCGACCGGATCGAGGGCTTTGCGCGGATGGTGCCGGTCTTCGGCGCGTGGGTGCGCGGCGGCCGGTCCCCGATCCTCCCGCTCTCCGACGGCCGGGCCGTGGACCTCGCCGACGCCTTCCGGCGCGGGCTCCTGAGCGGAACCGATCCGGCATCGCCGGACTACTGGGGAACGGTGGGGAATCACGACCAGCGGATCGTCGAGTCCGCGGACATCGCGCTCGCGCTCTGGCTCTTCCGGGAGGAGGTCTCGAGCGGGCTCGACGAGGGCGAGCGGCGCAACGTGGCGGCGTGGCTCTCGCAGGTCGAGACGCGGCGCGTTCCCGACAACAACTGGCATTTCTTCGTGGTGCTGGTGAGTCTCGTCCTGCACCACCTCGGGCTCCCGGCCGACCTCGCCGGCGCGCGCCGTCACTACGATCGCATCCGGGAGTTCCATCTCGGGGACGGCTGGTTCCGGGACGGCGAGAAGGGGCGGGTGGACTACTACAACGCGTGGGGCTTCCACTACGCGCTGTTCTGGATCAACGAGATCGACCCGGAGTGGGACGGCGCGTTCATCACGCGCGCGCTCGAGGCATTCCTCCGCGGCTATCGCTACCTCATCGGCCCGGCGGGCTTTCCGGTGATGGGACGGAGCGTCTGCTACCGGATGGCGGCGCCGGCACCGCTCGTCGCCGGTCACGTGCGTCATCCCGGCGTGGTGAGCGCGGGCGAGGCGCGGCGCGCGCTCGACGCCACATGGATGCACTTCATCGGCTGCGGGGCGGTGCGGGAGGGAATGGCCACGCAGGGATACTACGCCGCCGATCCGCGGATCCTCGACAACTATTCGGGTCCCGCGAGCTCGCTCTGGTCGCTGCGCTCGCTGGTGGCCGCATTCCGCCTTCCCGACGCCGCTCCCTTCTGGAGCGGCCCGCCCGCGCCGCTTCCGGTCGAAGTGGCCGATTACCGAATCACGGTCCCCGCCACCGGCTGGACGATCACGGGGAGGAGGGACGATGGCAGTATCACGCTGGACATTCCGCAATCCGAAACCCACCCGGCGCGGCTCGAGCCGTACGGATTCCGGCGGCGACTCGCCACCTTGTTCGCTCGCGAGCCGCGTCGACCCGAGAACACGCATGCCAAGTACGGGCAGCGATCGTATTCGTCCGCGCACCCGTTCTGCGTCCCTGTGTGATCGGCGGGCGGGTGCGGCGTCCTTTTTGCATACGCCCCGTCAGGTTGCCTTCCCCCGATCCGGCCCCGCGCGGAGAATCACATGCGCCCCATCCTCCTCGCCGTCCTCCTACTCGTGGCCTGTTCCGATCAGACCGACCCATCCCCCCGGGCCTTTGCCGACGCCGTGGCCGCCGGGCGCGCCGCCTGTGCGTTCACGGTGGGGGGGCAGACGCTCTGCTGGGGGGACAACTCGACGGGCGGTCTCGGCACCAATGCCGGGGAGCGGGAGCTGGTGCCGACGCTGATGGCGGGGAATCCCTCGTTTGCGTTTCTCGCCGTCGGCAGGACCTCGTGCGGCATCGACGACGCGGCGCGCGCCTTCTGCTGGGGTGAAGGGGGCTACGGGAATCTCGGCACCGGCAGCCTGCTCCGGGACCAGCCGGTTCCCCAGGCGGTGCGGACCCAGCTCCGGTTCCGTCGTGTCGCCACCGCGCTCACCGCCAGCTGCGGGATCGCGCTCGACAGCACCGCCTGGTGCTGGGGTGAAGGACGGAACGGAATGCTCGGCACCGGAGCAATCGTGGGGATGCCCGTCGGATACCTTCCGTGCGATCCCAACCTGCCGCTCGGCCCGGCCTGCGCCCCTACACCCGTCCCCGTGGCTGGCGGCCATCGCTTCACCGATCTCGCGATGGGGGGATACCAGGCGTGCGCCGTCGCGAGCGATGAGCGCGTCTGGTGCTGGGGATACGGAGTGCCGGGGAACGTGAACGGCGCCGTCGCCTTCGAGCCGGTGCCGGTCCCCGGAAGCCTCGCCCTCGTGCGCATCGCGCACGGTGGCGAGGACCTGACCTGCGGACTCACCCCCGCCGGAAAGGCGCGGTGCTGGGGCGCCGTCGTGAACAGCCCCTCGGGACAGGGCGGCGAGGTGATCTACCACCAGCCCGAGCCTGCCGCAGTGGACGACCGGCTCACCTTCTCCGAGCTCGCCGTCGGCGATCGCCATGCGTGCGGAGTGACGCCGGGGGGAACGGCGTGGTGCTGGGGAGCCAATGTGGCGGGGGCGCTGGGCGACGGGACGACGGAGCCGGGCGTCGTGGACGGCGCCTTCCTGCCGACCGTTGCCGGCGGGGACCTTCGCTTCGCGGAGATTGCCGCCGGCGCCGATTTCACCTGCGGGGTCTCGGAGGAGAACCTGCTCTACTGCTGGGGATCCAACGGCTGGGGTCAGGTCGGCGATGGAAGCCTCACCGCGCGACTGGTGCCCACTCCGGTCTCGGGACAGGGGGAATAGGTTCCCCTACTCCTCCCACGCCTCGTCGAACCGCCGCAGGTAATTCGTCGCGTCGAGCTCCCCGAAGCTCGCACGTGCCTCCTCCCGATAGCGCTCGGCTTCCTCCGACCATCCGGTGCGCCGCGCCGCGAGTGCCGCGACCGCCGTGCACTCGGCGGCGAGGAGCGCGCTGCCGAGCTCACGCGCGATCTCCCGGGCGCCGAGCGCCTCGTCGAGCGCGGCGCTCGCCGCCCCGCGCCGGAGGAGGAGCCGCGCGCGGAGATGCCGCGCCTCCACGGCGCCGAGCGGATCGTTCCCCTCGACCGCCAGCGCCAGCGCGCGCTCGATGGCCCGCTCCGCCACCTCCAGATCGTTCCGGAGCAATGCCGCCTCGGCGCGGCCCGTCGTAGCGAGGGCGAGCGTCGCGGCATCGCCGATGAGCCCCGCGTGCCGGACGGCCTCCGCCGACGACGTATCGGCTTCCGCCGGACGCTCGAGGTCGCGGAAGGTGAGCGCGAGGTTGTGCCACGTTTCCGCCATGCCGCGCCGGTCTCCCAGCCGCTGGTAGGACAGGAGGGCGGTGCGATAGAGACTGAGTGCCGACTCGGGACGCCCCCGGAGATGCGCCACCGAGGCGAGGTTGTTCGACGCGCGGGCGGCGAGTGTCGGCTCGCCGAGGGTGATGGCGAGCGAGAGCGCTTCCGCGAAGCGCCCCTCGGCGGCGGCGAGGTCGCCCCGCTCGAAGGCGATGGCGCCGAGCAGGTTCACCGCGCGCGCGCGGCCGTCGGCGTCGCCCCGGGCCCGGAAGAGTGCGAGCGCCTCGGCCGCGCCGGTCAGGGCGCGGTCGAGCTCGCCGCGTCGGGTTGCGGCGGTGGCGTCGAGGAGCAGGTCAGTAGGCGATTGCATACCGGGTGAACCCCGGAAGCTCGGCCTCGATCTCGTCGAGCTCTTCGAACGTGAACGACCCGAGCCGGATGAAGGGCGACGTCAGCGTCTCCTGCCGCCAGATGGCCAGCCGGCCCTCGATCTCCGCGTCCTCCGCGTCCGAATCGCCATCGTCGTCGAAGTCCCCCTCCGCCTCCGCGTAGCGAATCTCGAGATGGGGCATCTCGAGGGGGTTGAAGACGATCCCGGACGGCTGGAAGTCGAAGAGGATGAGCGACTCGTCCAGGACCGTGACGGTGATCCGCACCGAGTCGCCGGGGGCCACCGGGAGCCCGTTCTCGTCAGTGAGGAGGGCGTCGTCCTCGAACTTGAGGCGGAGGAACTCCTCGCCGCGGCCGCCCACTTCGTTCTGGAAGAAGATCGCTCCCTCGCGCGCCTGGCCGCGCACCGCGTACATCTCGAGCACGGACGCCTCGAGCGGCGGCGAGGTCGCCGCCCGGGAGATGATCGTCAGGTCTCCCTCCGGCCGGATGTCGGGCCCCGTGGAGTCGCAGGCGAGCCCGGCGAGGGCGATGAGGACGGCGGCGCGCGGCGCCAGCCGCCGGCAGAGATCGGACATGCGGTCACTCCTCCCGCAGCGCGGGTCAGTCATCGGTGAGTCCATCGAGAAGGCGCTGCAGCCTCGGGCGGGAAATGCCGAGGCGCCGCGCCGCGTCGCTCTTGTTGCCGCCGGTGACGTCGAGCATCGCCCGTGCCGCGGAGCGGGTGATCGTCGCCAGGTCGGCGGGAAAGGGAATCGCCGGCGGCGTCCGCTCGGCCACGCCCTCGTGCTCGGGCGGAAACTCGTCGGCGCGGAGCGTGCCGGGGGGCGAGAGCACGATCGCGCGCTCGATCGCATTCCGGAGCTCGCGCACGTTGCCCGGCCAGCGTCGTGCCCGGAGTGCGCCCCGCACCTCGGGGGTGAGCGGCGGAATCGGAAGCCCGTAGCTCACGGCCAGCCGCTGCACGAAGGTCTCCGCGAGGAGCTCCACGTCCGCCTCGCGCTCGCGGAGCGGGGGAAGCTCGAGGGCCACGACGTTGAGCCGGTAATAGAGGTCCTCGCGAAACTCCCCCCGCGCCACCGCGTCCCCGAGGCGGAGGTGCGTCGCCGCGACGACACGCACGTCGATGGTCCGGACCTGCTCCCCGCCCACGCGGCGGATCTGACGGCTCTCGAGCGCCCGGAGGAGCTTCGGCTGGAGCTCGATGGGAAGCGTCCCGATCTCGTCGAGGAAGAGCGTCCCGCCGTGCGCCGCCTCGAAGAGACCGGGCCGGGCCGCGATGGCGCCGGTGAAGGCGCCCTTCTCGTGGCCGAAGAGCTCGCTGCCCGACAG
>DASTYH010000073.1:0-19292 GCA_035765075.1 Gemmatimonadales bacterium | reverse complement strand
CCTCGGCAAAGCGTCGCGCCTCGTCGAGATCGGGGGTCGACGTCTCGCACCAGAGGAGGTCGGCATACGGCGCGTACGCGAGGGAGCGGGCGATGGCGCAATCGAGCCCGCCGGTGATCCGGTGGAAGCCCTCCGGAGTGCGCTCCCCGGTCAGGAAGGGACGGTCGGCGGGGTCGATGTCGCTCGTGAGCAGGCGGGCGCTGGAGGCGTCGGTCCGCGCAATGAGGATCGTCGGCACGTCCGCCACGTCGGCGGCGAGCCTGGCAGCGAGCAGAGTCCTGACGAAGTGGCTGGTCGGAATGAGGACCTTTCCGCCGAGGTGGCCGCACTTCTTTTCCGAGGAGAGCTGGTCCTCGAAGTGCACGCCCGAGGCGCCGGCCTCGATCATTGCCTTCATGAGCTCGAAGGCGTTGAGGGGCCCGCCGAAGCCCGCTTCCGCATCGGCCACGATCGGCGCCAGCCAGTCCCGCTCTCCACGGTGACCGTCGGCGGCGTCGATCTCGTCGGCCCGGAGCAGCGCGTGATTGATGCGGCGCACCATCTGCGGCACGCTGTTGGCGGGATAGAGGCTCTGATCGGGGTAGGTGTGTCCGGCCAGGTTGGCGTCCGCCGCCACCTGCCAGCCGCTCAGGTAGATGGCCTTGAGGCCGGCCCGGACCTGCTGGACCGCCTGTCCGCCGGTCAGGGCGCCGAGGGCGGCGACGTACTCCTCCCCCGCGAGGAGGTTCCACAGCTTGCGCGCGCCGACCTCGGCGAGCGTGTGGGCTATCCGGATCGAGGGGCGGAGACGCTCGACGTCCTTCGCGGAGTAGGGACGGATGATGCCGTCCCAGCGCCCCTTGCCGTCGCCGGCCGGATCGAGGATCGGTTGGGCGGTCACTGCGCACCTCCTTCGAGAATTTCATAGGCGGGGATGGTGAGGAACTCCTCGAGCACGCCGGACTCCGCCACCTGGACGAAGAGCGCGCGCGCCTCGGGGAAGCGACCTCCCTCGAATCGCTCCCGGCCCACTTCCTCCGCCACCACGGCCATTTCCTCCTCCATGATCTGATTGAGGAGTGCGGCGGTCACCTGGCGTCCGTCGTCCAGCTCGCCGCCGTGCCGGATCCACTGCCACACCTGGGTGCGCGAGATCTCCGCCGTCGCGGCGTCCTCCATCAGGTTGTAGAGCGGGACCGCGCCGAGGCCGCGCAGCCACGCCTCGAGGTACTGCACGCCGACGCGCACGTTGAGACGGAGCCCCGCTTCGGTCCGGGTTCCCTCGGGCACGGCCAGGAGGTCGGCGGCGGAGACCCGGACATCCTCCCGCAGCCGTGACAGCTGGTTGGGGCCGTCCATCCTCGACTCGAAGACCTCCCGGGCCACCGGCACCAGTGCGGGATGGGCCACCCACGTTCCGTCGTGCCCGTCGGTCACCTCGCGCAGCTTGTCCGCGCGGACCTTCTCGAACGCGGCCTCGTTCGCCCGGTCGTCGTTCCTGACCGGGATCTGCGCCGCCATCCCGCCCATCGAATGCACGCCGCGGCGGTGGCAGGTCCGGATGGCGAGCTGCGTGTAGGCCCGCATGCACGGCTGCTGCATCGTGACCTGGGAACGGTCGGGAAGGAGTGCCGAAGGGTCCTGCCGGTGCACCTTGATGAAGCTGAAGATGTAGTCCCAGCGGCCGCAGTTGAGCCCCGCTGAGTGCTGGCGCAGCTCGTAGAGGATCTCGTCCATCTCGAACGCCGCGGGCAGCGTCTCGATCAGCACGGTGGCGCGAATCGATCCGGCCGGGATGCCCAGGTGCTCCTGCGCGCGGAGGAACACGTCATTCCAGAGTCGCGCCTCGAGGTGACTCTCCAGCTTGGGGAGATAGAAATACGGGCCCGAGCCGCGGCGAAGGAGTTCCGCCGCGTTGTGGTGGAAGTAGAGACCGAAGTCCACGAGTGCCCCGGGCACACGGTGGCCGTCGATCTCGAGGTGCCGCTCGCTCAGGTGAAGGCCCCTTGGCCGGACCACCAGCGTCGCGCTCCGGTCGCCGAGCCGGTACGCTCGTCCGCTGGCGGGATCGTCCCAGGTGATCTGCCGGCGCACGGCATCGAAGAGATTGACCTGGCCCCCGATCAGGTTTGTCCAGGTGGGCGACGTGGCATCCTCGAAGTCGGCCATGAACACGTCGGCGCCGGAGTTGAGGGCATTGATGATCATCTTCCGGTCCACCGGGCCGGTGATCTCGACGACGCGCTTCTCGAGGTCGGCAGGGGGCGGGGCGGCGCGCCAGTCGCCACCGCGGACCTCGGCGGTTTCCGGGAGGAAATCGAGCGTGGTGCCGGCGCCCAGCTCGCGCTGCCGCGCGGCGCGGCGCTCGAGGAGCTCCTGAATGCGAGGTCCGAAGGTGCGACAGAGATCGCCGACGAATGCCAGCGCCTCGTCCGTCAGGATCTCGCCGAAGCGGGGGCCATCGGGGGCGGATACGAGCTCGAGCCGATCGCGCGCCCGCGAAGCCGTGGAGTGAGCCATCTCGACCTTGCCGCAGAGGCGGCGGGAGCAATGGACCCGCTGATCAGACCGCGGCCGGGGCGCCGCGCCTGGAAGTATGGGGCCATCGCGGTCCCGGGGCGGTGACGGCGCGCACGGGAGGGACGGCTCCCCGACAGCGAGGGCCCGGTTATCTTTCGCCGGTTACCGCAAACGTGAGCTGCAATGGTGAAAAGGCACACAGGACATTCCCACGCCGAGAGCGGCGCGGAGCCGATCCATACGCCCGCCGGGATGGCCGAGCCGGCCGCCGCCGAGGGGAACGCCTCGGGCGGCGCCGACATCGCCTCGACCGACATGGCGGCCACCCCCTCGTCGCGCCAGGAAACGACGCAGCCGGGCTTCGGCGCGGGACGCGAATCGGCCGACGCCGAGCTCGAGGCTGCGCGGGACCGGCACCTCCGGCTGGCTGCCGAGTTCGACAATTTCAAGAAACGGGTGGCCCGCGAGCGGATCGAGCAGTTCGATCGCGCGCAGGGGGCGCTGGTCGGCCGGCTCCTCGACGTCCTCGACGATCTCGACCGGCTGAGCGAGGGCGACTCCATGCCCGCCGAGTCGCTCCGGGAAGCGGTTCGCATGATCGACCGGAAATTCCGGAAGGAGCTGGAGGCGGCCGGGGTGGAGCGCATCGATCCCGTGGGCCGGCCCTTCGATCCGGCCGAGCAGGAAGCGGTGGCGGTCACCCCGGCACCGACGCCCGAGCGGGACCAGACGGTCGCCGCCACCTTCCAGACCGGCTATCGCTTCAAGGGGACGCTGATCCGGCCCGCGCGCGTCCAGGTCTACGCCGACCAGGCCGGGAGCTGACGTGGCGGCACGGGACTTCTACCAGGTCCTGGGCGTGCCCGACTCGGCTTCCGCCGCCGAGATCAAGAAGGCCTACCGGCGACTGGCCAAGCAGTACCATCCGGATGCCAATCCGAACAATCCGCAGGCGGCGGAGCGCTTCAAGGAAATCTCCGAGGCGCACGCCACCCTCGCCGATGCCGACAAGCGGAAGCAATACGACCAGATGCGCCGGCTCGGCGCGTTCGACCCCTCGCTCCGGCGACCCGCCGGCGCCGGAGCGCGCGGCGCGCCGACCGCCGAGGATTTCGAGTTCGGCGACATCGGGGGCTTCGGTCTCGGCGACATCTTCTCGTCCATCTTCGGACGAGGTCGGCGGGAGGAGCCCCGGGGAGAGAGTCTCGAGGCGGTGGTGGAGGTCCCGTTCCGGGTGGCGGCACTGGGGGGGAAGATTCCGGTGACGCTCCCGGTAACCGAGCCGTGCCGCACCTGCAGCGGTTCGGGCGCCGCACCCGGGGCCACGAGCACCACCTGCAGCGAGTGCAATGGCCGCGGCACGGTGGCCTTCGGCCAGGGCGGCTTCGCGGTCAATCGCCCCTGTCCCCGCTGCCGCGGACGGGGGACGATCCCGTCGGAGCCATGTCCCACCTGCCGCGGCGCCGGCGAGGTGCGCACCGAGCGGAAGGTGATGATCACCGTACCGCCTGCCACCGAGACGGGGACGAAGGTGCGGCTCAAGGGCCAGGGCCAGCCCGGGCGGGGTGGCGCGGCGGCGGGTGATCTGGTGGTGAGCTTCGAGGTGCAGCCCGACCGGTTCTTCCACCGCGAAGGCCTCGACGTCGTGTGCGAGGTGCCGATCAACATGGTCCAGGCCGTGCTCGGCACGCGCCTCAAGGTCCGGACCATCGACGGGAAGAGCGTGGTGCTGCGGGTTCCGCCAGGGACGCAGCCGGGGCGGAAGTTCCGCATCAAGGGGCAGGGGATCGCCAAGGGCGATCGCCGGGGCGATCAGCTCGTGGCGGTCAATGTCGCGCTTCCCGAGAAGCTATCCCCGGAAGCGGAAGCCGCCCTCAAGGAATTCGCCGACCGGGCGGGAATGGCCCACTAGGTCGGAATCGGCGCCGGGGCCGGACTCGCCCTCCGCGCCGACTCCATGAGCGCCGACTGGACCGCAAGGGGGGCCTCCCCCGGCGCCGCCTCGCGGCGCTCGTAGCTCCCATCCGCGCGCAGGTCCCACGCCTGCAGATTGTCCCGCCACATGAGCTCGATCGCCTGCAGCACCGCCTGCCGGTGGCTCGCCTCGCCGAGGGGCGCCACCGCCTCGATGCGCCGGTCCAGGTTGCGCGGCATCCAGTCGGCCGAGCCGATGTAGACCTCGAGCGCCCCGCCGTTCGCGAAGCAGAAGGCCCGCGAGTGCTCGAGGAACCTGCCCACCACGCTGATCACCCGGATCCGCTCACTCACGCCGGGAAGCCCCGGCCGGAGACAGCAGATGCCGCGGACCACGAGATCGACCGCGACGCCTGCGCGCGAGGCGGCATAGAGGGCCGCAATGATCTCGGGATCCACCAGGGAATTCATCTTGGCGAGGATCCGCCCCTCGCGTCCCGCGCGGACGTGCTCGATCTCCCGCTGGATCAGCTCCAGGAAGCGCTGCCGCATTCCCCGCGGCGCCACGATCAGCTTCCGGTATCCCGCCGGCGTGGCGAATCCCGTGAGGACGTTGAAGAGGTCGGTGAGGTCGGCCGCCAGGTCGGGGTCGGTGCTGAAGAGGCCGAAGTCGGTGTACTGGCGGGACGTCTTCGGATTGTAGTTGCCGGTGCCGATGTGCACGTAGCGGCGCATCGCCTCGTGCTCGCGGCGGACCACGAGCATGACCTTCGCGTGGGTCTTGAGGCCGGTCACGCCGTAGCTCACGTGGACTCCGACGTCCTCCAGGCGCTGGGCCCAGCGGATGTTGTTCTCCTCGTCGAAGCGCGCCTGCAGCTCGATCAGCACCGCCACCTGCTTGCCGCGCTCGGCGGCGGTGGCGAGGATCCGCGCGATGCTCGAGTCGCCGCCGGTCCGGTAGAGCGTCAGCTTGATGGCCACCACATCGGGATCGTCCGCGGCGGCGGCGATGAATCCCTCCACCGAGGTGGCGAAGTTGTCGTAGGGGTGGTGGACGAGGATGTCGCCCTCGCGCAGCACGTCGAAGAAACTGTGCCCCTGGAGGAGCCGCGCCGGCGTGACCGCATGGAACGGAGGGTCCCGCAGCTCCGGCACGTCGAGACTCGCGAGCGCGAGCAGGTCCGCGGTGTCGAGCAGGCCGCCGGAGTCGTAGATGTCCTCCGTCGTGAGCGGCATCGCCGGCTGCTCCTGCTCGTCGTTGAACTCGGTCAGGAGGAGCTGGCGCAGCGTGCCCGGCATCGACGACTGGATCTCGACCCGTACGACTTCCCCGAACCGGCGGTTCCGCACCTCCTCCTGAATCAGGAGGAGCAGGTCGTCGGCGTCGTCGTGGTCGAGGTCCATCTCGGTGTTCCGCGTGACGCGGAAGAGATAGGAGCCGAGGATCTCGATCCCGGGAAAGAGCGCATCGAGGTTCGCGGCGATGAGGTGCTCGAGCGGGACGAAGCGCCCCGGCGCCGTGAGCGGCACCCAGCGCGGGAGGATCTTCGGGACTTTCACCCGGGCGAACCGGTCCTCGCCGTCGTCCCCGCGGAGCACCACCGCCAGCGAGAGGCTCAGGTTCGAGATGTACGGGAAGGGATGTCCCGGGTCGACCGCGAGCGGGGTCAGCACGGGGAAGACATTCTCGCGGAAATAGCGCGCCAGGTGCTCCCGCTCGGCGGTGGCCAGCACCGCAAGATCGGTGATGAGCTCCACACCATGCTTCGCCAGCCCCGGGAGAATCTCCTCCATCAGGACGTGCCGGTGGCGCTTCGTGAGCTCGTCCACCACCACGGAGATGGCCCGGAGCTGCTCCTCCGGCTTCATCCCGTCCGCCGTCCGCTCGCTCACGCCCGCCGCACACTGCCGCCGGAGCCCGGCCACCCGGATCTGGAAGAACTCGTCGAGGTTGCTGCTGAAGATGGCTGCGAACTTGAGCCGCTCGAGCAGGGGCGTGCGGGCGGACTCCGCCTCGTACAGGACGCGGCGGTTGAACTCGAGCCACGAGAGCTCGCGATTGAGATAGAGCGACGGGTGGTGGAGGTCGACGTCGCTCGGCGCTTCCACGTCCAGGTGCAGGTCGGTCATCGGGCGTCGTCCTTGAGCGCCAGTGCGAGGATCGTGCTGGTGATGCCGACGATGATCCCGCCCAGCAAGGCCGGGAGGAAACCGTCCACGTGGAAGCCGAGGCCCCAGCGCGTCGAGAGCCAGCCGGTGGCGAGGAGCATCAGCGCGTTGATGACGAGCGTGAAGAGGCCCAGCGTGAGCACCACGAGGGGGCAGGTGAGGATCGTGAGCAGCGGCCGCAGCAGGCTGTTCACCACCCCGAATACGAGGCCCACCAGGAGGAACCGCCCGGTCGAGCCCTCGAAGCGCAGCCCGGGAACGAGCCAGACGGCCACATAGAGCGCCAGCGTATTGATCGCGAACCTGGCCAGCGCGTTCCTCATGTGGCGGGCTCCGCGAGATGCGTGTCGAACCAGTCGAGGACGGTGCCCCACCACAGACGGCGGTTACGCGGCTTGGTCACGAAGTGATCCTCGTCCGGGAAATACAGGAACTTGGCGGGGAGATTCCGGAGCCTGGCCGCCGTGAAGGCCTGGAATCCCTCGGAGACGTCCACCCGGAAGTCGTTCTGGCTGTGTACCACGAGCAGCGGCGTCGACCACCGGGAGACGAAGTTGGCCGGGGACCACTTCTCCATCGTCGCGCGGGCGGAGGGGGAGAGCTGCGAGCCCCCGAACTCCCAGTGCGGAAACCAGAGCTCCTCCGTGGAGCCGGCCATGGAGAGGGGGTTGAAGACCCCGTCATGGGCCACCAGCGCCCGGAACCGCCCGGTGTGTCCCGCCATCCAGTAGATCATGTAGCCGCCGTACGAGGCGCCCGCCGCGCCCATCCGCGTCGTATCCACGTAGGGGAGCCGCGACAGGTGATCGAGCCCCTTCATCAGGTCCTCGTACGGCAGCCCGCCCCAGTTCCGGG
Organism: Gemmatimonadales bacterium; assembly: GCA_035765075.1. GTDB lineage: Bacteria > Gemmatimonadota > Gemmatimonadetes > Gemmatimonadales > GWC2-71-9 > CAMLLJ01. The sequence goes on along the minus strand of DASTYH010000073.1, from coordinate 11,855 downwards.
AAATGCTGTTCGTGAACCGTCGGCCGTAGCCCGTCGACCCGTGGAAGTTGACCCCGGCGACGACGTATCCCCGCGAGGCGAAGAGCGCGTAGTTCCAGCGCGCGTGCCACTGGTCGAGCCAGGCGCTCTGCGGGCCGCCGTGAATCAGGTAGACGACGGGATAGCGCCGGCGGCTGCTGAAGTCCGGCGGCCGCACGATCCACCCGAAGACCGAATCATTCGCGGCGCCGACGAAGCCGAACGGCTCCGCAGGGGAGAGGTCGAGGCGGGCGAGGAGCGGCGCGTTGAGGCGCGTGAGCGCCCGGAGCCCCCGGCCCGCGGCATCCACGCGATAAAGCTCCGCCGGGGCGGTCGCGCTCTGCCGGAGGAAGACGAGAAAATCGCCGGCCGGGGAGACCTGAACGTCGCTGTTGACGCCGCCTCCCACGAGCCGGCTGGTCCGCCCCGAGGGCACGTCCACCGCGTAGAGAACCCGCTCTCCCCGTTCCTCGACTTCGGCGACGAGCGACCGGCTGTGGGGCATCCAGCGGATCGCGGCGACGCTCCGGTCCCATGATCCGGTGAGCGGCGACCGCCGCCCGGTGGCCCGCTCGTAGAGGACGATGTGCTGGCGGTCCGATTCGAACCCCGGGACTTCCATCGCGAGATAGGCGATGTAGCGACCGTCGGGGGAGTAGGACGGGCTGTGGTCGTTGGCCGGGCTCGTCGTGATCGGCTGGCGTGCCGTGCCGTCGGGGCCCATCACGAAGATGTCGTTGTTCGTCGAGAGCGCGGGCTCGGGATCGGGATTGAACACGACGGCGAGCTCGGTCCCGAGCGCCGCCAGCGCCACGTCGCGCCCGCCGAGGGCGATCGTGGGAACGTCGCGATCGATCGGGGTGAGGTCGGTCACGCGGCCGTCGGGGAGCGACTGGCGGAAGAGGTGGGTTCGCGTTCCCGCCCGCCACTCGTTCCAGTGGCGCGCCAGCAGCGACGTCCAGATGCGCGCCTGGGTGGGGAAGGCGCCGTTGCGGCGGTCGATCTCCTGCGTGGCGGGCCACTTCACGTCGCTCACGAGAAAGAGATAGCGCCCGTCCGGCGACCAGGTGAAGTCGTTGACGCCCCCGGGGAGCGTGGTCAGCCGCTCGAGGTCGTTCCCGTCGAGCCTGACGCGCCAGACCTGCGATCCCCGCTCGCGCGTCGAGATGAACGCGAGCGAACGGCTGTCGGGAGCCCAGCGCGGAGCCCGATCGCTTCCCGGGCCTTTCGTGACCTGTCTCGGTTCGCCGCCCGAGGCCGGGACGACCCAGATCCGCGAGATGTTCCGGTTCGAGTCGAGGGAGGCTTCGCTGACCGTGAAGGCGACGAGCCGGCCGTCGGGCGAGATCTGGGGATCCCCTGCCACCTGCACGGCCAGCAGATCCTCGACGCTCATCGGGCGCTGCTGCGCCGCGGCGGGCGCGGCGGCCAGCAGCGTCACGAATCCCGCGCGGAGAAGGGGCACCGTCAATCGTGCCCGCGCCATTCGTGCGCCCCGCGCCACGCCTGCGCTACGCAATGACGCCCCCGCCCAGGAGCCGGTCATCGTCGGCGTAGAGGACGCCCGACTGGCCCGGCGCGATGGCGCGGACCGGGACCTCGAGTGCCAGCTCGATCGCGTCGTGCGCGACCTCCAGCACGGTGGCCGGGACCGATCGCGCGCGATAGCGGAGCTGTGCCTGACAGCGGTCGCCGGCCGCGAGCGCCGGGGCGAGCCAGTTGAGCTCCTCGAGGCGCACGCGATGCCCGGCGAGGTCCCCCTCGTTCCCGATCACGACCTCGCGGCTCTCGGGGCGGATCGCGACGACGTAGCGCCGCGCGCCGCCCCCTCCCGGCAGGCCCTTTCGCTGCCCGATCGTGTAGCGGGCATAGCCGTCGTGCCGGCCGATCGTCTCCCCGCTCGTGGTCACGAGCGGCCCGGGCGCAAGCGCCGGCGCGTCCGGGGCCAGCCGCCGCTCGAGCACGCCGACGTAGTCGTCGTCCGGCACGAAGCAGATCTCCACCGACTCGGGCTTGTCCGCCGTGGCCAGCCCGAGCCGGCGGGCGGTCTCCCGCGTCTCCGCCTTGCTCATCTCGCCGACGGGCGTGAGCATGCGCTCCACCACCGGCCGGTCGATTCCCCACAGGAAGTAGCTCTGGTCCTTGTTCCGGTCCCGCCCGCGGTAGAGCGCGCCGTTCGTGGCGCGGGCGTAGTGCCCCGTGGCGATCCAGCGGCAATCGAGGGCGTCCGCGTGCGCGAGCAGGTCGCGGAACTTGGTGAACGAGTTGCAGCGGACACAGGGAATCGGCGTGCGGCCGCGACTGTACTCGCTCACGAAATTCTCGATGACGTGCAGGCTGAAGCGGTCCTCGAGGTTGAGCACGAAGTGCGGAATCCCGAGTGCATGCGCCACGTCCCGCGCATCGTTGATCGAGTCGAGCGAGCAGCACGGCCGGTCGGGAACGTCCTCGCCGTAGCAGAAGAGCTTCATCGTGGCGCCGACCACGTCGTAGCCCTGCTCGACGAGTCGCGCGGCCGCGACGGAGCTGTCCACGCCCCCGGACATCGCCACCAGGACCTTCTCACGCACGACCGAGCACCCCCGCGAGCTTTCGCACCTTCTCCACCACGCCGGGAAAGACGTCGATGGTGCGGGCGATGTCGGCGTCGGTGGTCGTGTGACCGAAGCTGAAGCGGAGCGCACCGAGGGCGAGCTCGCGCGGGACGCCGATCGCCGTGAGCACATGGGACGGCTCCACCGCGCCGGTCGTGCAGGCCGAGCCGGCCGAGACCGCGATGCCGGCGAGGTCGAGGTGCATGAGGAGCGCTTCGCTGTCGGCGCCCGGGGTGCAGATGCTCACGATGTGCGGCGCACGGGGCCCCGATTCGGCGGTGACCACGAGGTCGGGGAGCACCGCCCGGAGCCCGGTCACCAGCGCATCGCGGAGCCGTCCGAGCCGGGCGGCTTCCGCCGCCTGCTCCCGCGCCGCGAGCTGCGCGGCCCGGCCCAGCGCCACGGCGCCCGCCACGTTCTCCGTACCCGGCCGGATCCCGAACTGCTGGCCGCCGCCGTGGATGATGGCCTCGATCGCCTTCCGGTCACGCACGATCAGCGCGCCGATGCCCTTCGGCGCGCCGATCTTGTGCCCCGAGATGGTCAGCAGGGTACAGGGGAGGTCCTGGACCGATACCGGGACCTTCCCGAACGCCTGGACCGCGTCGGTATGGAAGACGACGCGGGCCTCCTGGCAGCGCCCGGCGATCTCCATGACCGGCTGGACGACGCCCGCCTCGTTGTTGACCCACATGACCGAGACGACGGCCGGTGCGTCCGCGAGGGCACGATCGAGGGCATCCATGTCGAGCACCCCATCCGACCGGACGGGGAGAATCACCTCGGTGCCGCCGAGGTGAACGACATGGTGCGCCGCGGCGAGAATGGCCTTGTGCTCGATGGCCGAGACACAGGCGCACATCCGCGCCCGCCGTTCCCGCGCCGCGAGCGCGCCGCCCACGATCCCCAGATTGTCCGCCTCGGTCCCGCCCGAGGTGAAGATGACCTGATTCGGCTCGGCCCCGACCGCCGCGGCAACATCCCGGCGCGCCTGCTCGAGACCGGCGCGCGCCGTGCGGCCAAACCGGTGGGCGCTCGACGGATTGCCGAAGGCATGCTCCCCGAGGAAGGGGAGCATCGCCTCGAGAACCTCCGGCCGGACCGGGGTGGTGGCCGCGTGATCGAGATAGATGGGGTTCGCCATGCCCTCAAGATACACCCGAAGGGGCGGGGCGGTAAGCGGTAAGCGGTGAGCGGGGAATGACTTAACCGTTACATGGACTGCACCTCCAGTGCCACGACGTCCGCCACCTCGACGGTCTCGTGGGTGAAGAACGGCTCCCCGTGCTCCCGGCGGATCAGCGAGCCGTAGTGGCGGCTCTGCGTATCGACGAGGGAGTAGAGATCCTGCCCGGTCGGGAAGATCTCTCCCGCTGCCTTGGCCCCGTCGAACTGGCTCGAATACGCCCGAATCGCCTCCATCTTCCGCGGGAACTGGGCGCTGACGTCGACGACGAACGTCGGCTTGACGGGGTCCTCGCGGTAGGCGAGGGCGTAGAGGACCTTGTGGGGCCGGTGCGGCGCCCCTCCCGCGTCGTAGCGGGCGAGGCCGGCCAGGAAACAGGCGTCACGCCCCAGCTCCGAGGCCACACGGTGGTCGGGATGGCGCCCGACCGGAAAGGGGAGGATCACGATTCGCGGCGCGAAGTGCCGGATCGCCTCCACGACGATCCGGCGACTCGCCTCGTCATTGGCTATGTACGCGTCCCGGAGCCCCGCGTTGCGGCGCTCCGTGACACCCATGATCCTCGCCGCCCGCTCCGCCTCCTCCCCTCTGAGGACGGCACTTCCGCGGGTCCCCCCCTCGCCGGCGGTGAGGTCGAGAATTCCGGTCCGGTACCCCGCGTCTGCCGCGCGGATGAGCGTTCCCGCGCAGGTCAGCTCGACGTCGTCCCGATGGGCCGCGATGGCGAGAAGGTCAACGCTCACTGGGATCTCCCGTTTCTGCTCTGGCTCCGGTCCGCCGCAGCCGGCGCACGCCGAGCCACACCGCGATCGCCACGACACCAAGGGGAATGAGGATACCGGTCGATGCGATGAGCGCCGCAACGGCCGAGACGAAATTGCGCCAGGCCTGGCGGAACGCCTCGCCGATGATCCCGGAGCCGCCGCGCCCGCCGATCACCGGCGCCGGTTCGTGCACGCGCACGGTGAGCGTGCTCATCGCCACGCGGGTTCGAAGGTAACGCCGCCGCCCCTCGGAACGCTCGATCTCCTCGCGTACCCGGGCCAGCTCCCGTTCCACCGCGAGCACGTCCTCGAGCTTCCCGGTCCGCGTGGCGAGGAGCTCGACGAGGCGCGTTTCCAGCCGCTGCGCGTTGGCGAGTCGTGCCGTCAGGTCCACGTACTCCTCGCCCACGTCCTGCACGGCAATGTTCAGCCATTCCACTTCGCCGATGCTGTCGAGCGCGCCCTCGGCCTGGGCAAACCGGTCCGAGGGGATGCGGAGCTCGATCGAGGCCTCGCGGACCTGATCCCGGCCGCCGCGATACGACGTGTTGGCGACGAATCCCCCGAGCCGCTCCGCCAGCCGGCGGAGGGCGGCGACGGCAGGCTCGAGCTCGGGGACCTCGAGACTCGCATCGCCGGTCCGGATCAGCATCCGGGGCGCGGCGGAATCCGCCGGGGCGGGGGCCTGCGGCGGGACTACGCCCGGGCGCCCTTCCGACACGGCCATCTCCGGAGCGCGGGAGGCGGCCATGTCCCCGGCCGCGTTCCCGGTTGCCGGGGCGGTGTCGGGGCGCTCGGAGCCGGAGCAGCCGGCCAGGATGACCATCGCCAGCACGCCGAATCGGAATCGCGTCATGCACACCTCGCTCTGTGGGTTGGCCGGAGATGCCCCAGGGCGGGTTCCTTGCACGCCCGGCGGGTCACTCGTGCCGCAGCGCCTCGACCGGGTCCATCCGCGCCGCACGATTCGCCGGAATGACCCCGAAGGCGAGCCCGATCCCCACGCTCACGAGGATGGCGAGCACCGCGCTCCAGAGCGGTACGGCGGCCTGGAGGGTGAGCACCCGCTTGAGCAGCTCTCCGGCGGAGAGGCCGAGCGCGATCCCGAGGAGCCCTCCGATCAGGGTGAGGGTGGCGGCCTCCACGAGGAACTGCCAGAGGATGTCGCGGCGCGTGGCGCCGACCGCCTTCCGCAGCCCGATCTCCCGCGTGCGATCGGTGACCGAGACCATCATGATCGCCATCACGCCGATGCCCCCGACGAGCAGCGCCACCCCGGAGAGCGCCACCATCACAAGGAAGAAGACCGAGGTGAGCCCGTTGACCGTCGCGAGGATCTGCTCCTGGGAGATCAGGTCGAATGTGTTGGGCGTGCCTGGCCGGAGCTGGCGTGAGCGGCGGAGCGCCACGGTGACCAGGTCCTGCGCCCGGTCCACGCTCACGCCGTCGTCCGGCTTGACGCAGATGAACAGCGCGTTGGTCTCGTCGTAGAGGAATCCCGTCCGGCCCGTCTCGTACGGTATGACTCCGGCGATCTCCTGGCTCGGCGGCTCGAAGATGTTGGCGGGCTTCTGATAGATGCCGATCACGCGCAGCGACCGCCCGGCCACCCGCACATTCCGGCCCAGGGGATCGAGCCGCCCGAAGAGCCGGTCGGCCACCGCCTCCTCGAGGACGACCACGTTCGAGCCCGCCAGCTCGCCGCGCGTGAAGAACCGGCCCCGCAGCAGCGTTCCCCCCTGGATCTCCATGTAGTTGTCGTCCGCCGCGAAGACGGTCATGAGCTGGGTCCGTTCCCCCTGGTATTCGATCCGCGCGAAGAGCTGGATCCAGAGACCCGCATACCGGATCTCGGGGATGCGCCGGATCGCCGTCACGTCGTCTCGCCGGAGCACCGGCCGGATGCGGACTTCGTAGGGAAGGTTGTTCGGGTCGATCGGTGTCTGCGAGAAGTAGCGCATGACGTAGAACGTCGTCGGCCCCGCCACCTCGATGGTGCTCATGATCTGGGAGCGCACCCCCTGGACGATCGAGGCCATCGCCATCACCGTCGTGACGCCGATGACGACCCCCAGGATCGTGAGCGCGGACCGCAGCTTGTTGGACCGGAGCGCGTCGAACGCGATCGCGATGCCCTCACCGACGCTGTGGAAGATCACTATTCGTTCCGGAGCGCCGTGATCGGGTCGAGGCGGGCGGCGCGGACGGCGGGGTAGACCCCGAAGATGATCCCCGTCCCGGCGCCCAGGGTGAGGGCGGCCGCCACCGACCAGGCGGTGACTCGGGCGGGAAGCGGAGAGGCGGCGGACACCACGAGCGCGAGGCCCCAGCCCCCCGCGACGCCAAGGAGCCCGCCGACCGCGGAGAGGACGATTGCCTCGACCAGGAACTGGCGACGGATGTCCCGCCGCCGCGCGCCGATCGCCTTCCGGATGCCGATCTCCCGGGTCCGCTCGTTCACCGACATCAGCATGATGTTCATGATGACGATGCCGCCGACGACGACGCCGATCACCACGACGGCGGGAATGATGGTGAAGAGGAGACTCGTGAGGCTCGTCCAGAACGCCACGAGCGCGTCGGCCTTGTCCACCGTGAAGTCGTTCGGCTCCCCCGGCCGGAGCCGATGGGCCAGGCGCATCGCCTCCTCCGCGCGCGCCATCCCGTCCTCGACCGAGCGCGCCTCGCGCATCTTGACCGAGACGACGGTCGTGAGCCGGCGGCCGTACATGGATTCGAAGGTGGTGATCGGGAGCAGGACGAACGAATCGAAGGACTGGCCGAGGACCCGTCCCTTCTGCGCGATCACGCCCTTGACCGTCATCTCCCGGCCGCCGACCCGGATCCGCTTCCCGACCGCCTGCTCGGGGTTTCCGAACAGGTGCTCCGCCACGTCGAAGCCCAGCACGGCCACGTAGCGCCGCTCCCGCACGTCGGGATCGGCGAGCGGCTCGCCCGCGGCGAAGCGGTAGTCCTGGACGATCTGGTAGGGCGGGGTGACGCCGAAGGTGAGCACACTCCGAAGCCGCTCGCTCCGGGCCACGACATCACTCTGCGGCGGGGGCCAGCCGGACTGGAGCGCCACGGCGGCGGCATCGGGAAGGGCATTCGCCACCGCCTCCGCGTCGTCCCGGGTGATGCGCGGCCGCTTGGCGATTGCCCGGATCGCCTCGTCGTCCACGAGGCCCACGGCAATCGGGCTCCGGCGGACCTGGAAGGCGTTCGTCCCGATGACGGCGCCCGCGACGTTCTCCTTGACGTACGCGTTCATCCCCTGGATGATCGCGACCACGGCGACCAGGAAGCCGACCGAAACGATGATTCCGAGGAGTGTGAAGAACGAACGGAGCTTGCTGCTGAGGACGGCTCGAAGGGCGAGGACGATCGCTTCCGCGAGGGGCATGCGTGGAAAGTAGTGGTGGACGGGACGGGCGGGAACGGCGGAAGCGGCGGAAACGGCGTCCTTCCGCCGCTCCCGCCGCTACCGCCTACTCATACCTGAGTGCCTCCACCGGATCCAGCCGGCTCGCCTTGCTCGCAGGATAGAGGCCGAAGAAGACCCCGGTGATCGTCGACGCGAAGATGGCGGCCACGACCGACCAGAGCGGAATCGCCGCTGGGAGCGGCGTCGCGGCCCGGATCCCCCAGGCGATCAGGGCACCGAGGATCATCCCGACGGCGCCGCCCACGAGAGTGAGGGTCGCCGCCTCGACGAGGAACTGGAACATGATCTCGCGGCGGGTGGCGCCGAGCGCCTTCCGGACCCCGATCTCGCGGGTCCGCTCCGTCACCGAGATCATCATGATGGCCACGACGCCCACGCCCCCCACCATCAGGCCCACGCTCGAGAGGGCCAGCATCACCAGGAAGAATCCCTGCGTCACCTTGTTGAAGGTCTCGAGCAGCCGGTCCTGGCTCACCACGGCGAAGTTGTTCTCGTCGGCCGGCCGGAGCCCACGCGACACGCGCAGGGCCGCGACCACCTGGTCCTGCGCCTCGGCCACCGTGAACTCCGGTTTCGGGGTGACCGCGAACGTCAGCCATCCCTTCCAGTAGTCGGCCACCTTGGTGAAGGTCGAGTGGGGGATCGTGACCGAGGGCGACGGTGTGCCGCTGAAGAGTCCCGCCGCGTCCACGTACACCCCGATGACGGTGAACGGCTCGCCGTAGATCTTGATGCGCTTGCCGATCGGATCGCGCCGCCCGAAGAGGGTCTCCGCCGTCTTGTCGTTGATCACCGCGACACGTGCCGAGGCGGCCTCCTCCACCTGCGTGTAGTTCCGCCCCATCGTGACCGAGCCGCCCACGGTGTAGATCCAGTTGGGGCTGAAGCCGGTGACCTGGGCGCTTTCGATCCGCTTGTCTTCATAGACGACCGGCCCCCCGGAACCCTCGCGCCAGGTGACGTACTGGACGCTCGGGAGCTTCCGGATCAGCTCCGCCTCCTCGACCTTGAGCCACGGCATCTTCCGCCAGGGCGACATCTCGTCGGAGCCGTCGCTGATGTTGAGGCCGCCCTGGAAGTAGCGCTCGACGAAGAACGTCTTGGGGCCCAGCGTCTCGAGCTCCCGGGCGACGCTCCGGTTGATCCCGGTGATCGCCGAGGCCATGGCGATCACGACCATCACGCCGATCGCGACGCCCAGGATGGTCAGGAAGGCGCGGACCTTGTTCGCCCGGATGGACCCCAGCGCGATCCCCACGCCCTCGAACACGCGGCTGAAATTCATCGGTTGCTCACTCGGCCCGGAGGGCGGTGATGGGATCGAGCTTCGCGGCGCGGCTCGCCGGATAGACGCCGGCCGCAATCCCCACCACGATGCCAAGGATGACGCCCACGACCACCGACCAGGGAGCGATCGCGGCCGGCAGCGGACTCACCGCCTGCACCAGGTACGCGAGCCCCAGGCCCGCGCCGATCCCGAGCGCGGCGCCGAGCAGGGAGAGCGTGGCGGACTCGACGACGAACTGCGCCAGGATGTCGCTCCGGCGGGCCCCCAGCGCCTTCCGGATGCCGATCTCGCGGGTCCGCTCGGTCACCGCCATCAGCATGATGTTCATGATGACGATGCCGCCGACGACCAGCGAGATGGCCACGAGGCCGGGAAGCGCCATCATCATGATCGCGGAGATCTTCTTCCACCCCTTGAGGGCGCCCTCCGCGGTCTGGAGCGCGAAGTTGTTCTCCTCCCCCGGCTTGAGCCGGCGCCGCCCGCGCATGATCCCCTCCACCTCGTCCATGGCCTGCTGCATCACCACGGGGGATGCCGTCTGCACCTGCAGCTCGTCGATGATATTGTGCGGACAGATGTGGCGACGGCCCGGGGCGGTGTAGGGCATCACCGCGAACTTGTCCATGGAGATGCCGAAGAGCGTTCCCTGCTTGGCGACGATCCCGATGACGCGGTAGGGGAGTCCGGCGATCGTCACCGACTTCCCGAGCGGATCGGCGCCGGCGAAGAGCTTTTCCGCGATCAGGTCCCCGATCACGAGGACCGGCGTCCCGGAGCGCACCTCCTGCTCGGTGAAGATCCGGCCGGCAGAGAGTTCGTAGTTCTTGATCTGGAAATACGATGCCTCGGCGCCCTGCAGCTCGATGTCCTTGGCATCCTTTCCGGCATAGGTCAGCGTCATCCGGTCGGAGCAGTAGAATGACGTCACGGCCGGGATGGTCATATGCTCGCGCACGTAGCGGGCGTCGGCGTAGGTGATGCGCGGGCGCCGGAACCAGGCGCGCCACACCTCGTCGCCGATATCCTCCATGACGATGCCGGGACGCTGACGGAGCTGGAACGTGTTGAGGCCGACCAGCCGGTTGGCGAACTGGTCCTCCATGTACACGTTCATGCCCTGCACGATCGACACGACCGCGATCAGGAAGGTCACCCCGATCAGCACGCCGATCAGCGAGAAGAAGCTCTTGAGCTTCTGCGCCCGGATCATGCCGAGCGCCATCCGGACCGCCTCGAAGATCGGCATCAGGCGGCGCTATCCCGATTGAGACGGTCCGACTCGATGCGCCCGTCACGCAGGACCACGACCCGCTCGGCGAACGCGGCGATGTCCGCCTCGTGCGTCACCATGATCACCGTCTGCCCCATCCCGTGCAGGTCGGCAAACACGTCCATGATCTCCGCGCTCGTGCTGCTGTCGAGATTGCCCGTGGGCTCGTCGGCAAGGAGGATGCTCGGCTGGTTCACCAGCGCCCGGGCGATCGCCACGCGCTGGCGCTGCCCGCCGGAGAGCTCGTTCGGCCGGTGGTGCATGCGGTTGCCGAGCCCCACCCGCTCCAGCGCCTGCACGGCCATGTCCTTCCGGTCGCGGGCCTTGAGTCCCGCATAGACCAGCGGCAGCTCCACGTTGTGCAGCGCGCTCGCCCGCGGAAGGAGGTTGAAGGTCTGGAAGACGAAGCCGATCTCCTTGTTCCGTACCCGGGCCAGGGCGTCGTCGGTGAGCCGGGAGACCTCCTGCCCGTTGAGCCAGTACTCGCCGCCGTCCGGCGTGTCGAGGCAGCCGAGGACGTTCATCATCGTGGACTTCCCGGAGCCGGAGGGCCCCATGATCGCCACGTATTCGTTGCGGCGGATCTCGAGCGACACGCCGCGGAGGGCGTGGATGATCTCGCCCCCCATGTCGTAGCGGCGCTCGAGCTCCCGGACGCGGATCACCTCGGGGATCATGATGCCTTCTCTCCGTTGGGCCCGGTCGGGGCGGTGGACGCCTTCACCCGCGCGCCGTCCTTGAGATCGCGGATCGCCTGGTAGGTGCCGGAGACGATCGTCTCGCCCTCCCGCAGGCCCTCGAGGACCTCGAAGTGCTCGTCCCCCGCGATGCCGACCTTGACCGGGCGGAAGGTGGCGATCCCGTCGCGGACGACGAAGACGCCCTCGGTCTCCTTCTTGGCGCCCCCCGCGGCCGTATCGGACGCCGCCTGCGGTGCGGCCTCCGCCGCCGGCTGGTTCTCGTTGGGCACCGGCGTGTTGTCCCGCACGGTGAGCGCGATGATCGGCACCGCCAGCGCATTCGTCCGCGTATCGGTCACGATCCGCGACGTGCAGCTGAGGTCGGGCCGCACGTCCGCCGGCGGATTCTCGAGCGTCACTTCGACCTCGAAGTCGACCGCCTGGTCGGTGGACCCGCCGGCCGTCTGGGTCGCCGTCATCTGCGCGCTGTTGCTGATCTTCGTCACCCGGCCGACGAAGGTCGTGTCGGGGAAGGCGTCGATCGTCACTTCGACCGAGTCGCCCTGCGAGAGGCGCACCACGTCGGTTTCGTCGACCTTGACGTTGGCGA
>DASTYH010000072.1:0-3416 GCA_035765075.1 Gemmatimonadales bacterium | reverse complement strand
TGGGCCCCTTCGACAAGGACGAGCGGCCCACGCTCGCGCAGGAGATCCGGAAGCCGGCGGTGAGCAAGCCGTCGCTCGTCAACGTGGACGAGCCGACCGAATAGCCGGGAACCGACGGGTTCTTCCGCGGGGAACGGGGGGCGCGTATCGTCCAGCCATCGCCTCCCTGTCTTCCCGCCCTTCCCGGGGACCGCATGTTTCCCTACCGCGACGACAATCCGACCCTTGCCACCCCGATCGCCACGCTTGGCTTCATGGCGATCAACGTCGCGGTCTGGCTGTTCATCCAGGGCATGGGGACCGAGCCGCGCCTGTCCGCGTCCGTCTGCGAGCTGGGCCTCATCCCCGGCGAGTTCTTCGGGCGCCTTCCGGCGGGCTACACCTTCCCGATCAGCCCGGAATCGGCATGCGTCCTCGGCGGACACCCGGTGTGGTATGCGCCGCTCACCTCGATGTTCCTCCACGGCGGCTGGTTCCACCTGATCGGCAACATGTGGTTCCTCTGGGTCTTCGGGAACAACGTCGAGGATTCGATGGGCCGCCTTCGATATGTGGTCTTCTACCTTCTCTGCGGGCTGGCGGCGGCGGCCACCCAGGCGGTGCTCGATCCGTCGAGCGCCATCCCGATGGTCGGCGCTTCCGGGGCCATCAGCGGCGTCATGGGCGCGTACGTGCTCCTGTATCCCCGCGTGCAGGTACACATGCTTGTCGTCCTCGTGGTCTTCGTGACTCGGATACGGGTACCCGCCTTCCTCATGCTCGGGTACTGGTTCGTGCTCCAGCTTCTCGGGGGCACCGCCGCCGTCGGGGAGGAGGGCGGGGTGGCGTTCTGGGCCCACGTCGGCGGGTTCCTGGCCGGGGCGCTCCTGATCGGCCTCTTCCAGGACCGGGAGCTGGTGGCGCGCCACCGGGCGCTGGCGCAGACGATGTAGTCCGGTGATGCCCGCCACAACGGCGGCAGCGCCGATTCGCGAGGTTGGGAGACGTCACCCTCCTGCGAGAGGTGCTCGATGGAACGCGAAGAACTTCCCCCTGCCATCCGGAAGCTCCTTGCCGCCGCGCTCGCCGCGGGCGGCATCGCGTGCGCCGGTGCCTGGTCGACGCCGGGCACGCCGGCAGGGACGCCCGCGCCGGCCCAGCCGACCGGCACCGCCGCCGCGCCGGCCGGCACGCGCCCTCCCGCGCAGGTCGCGCCCGCCGAGGCACACCCTTCGCCCGAGACCGACGACAGCCTCCGCGCGGTCGCCGAGCGGGTGCGAGCCGACAGCCTCCGGGCGGACAGTATCCGCGCCGACTCGGCACGTCGCCGGCCGCCGCCGCGCTGACCCGCTCTCCCCCCCGGTGGTCTCGGCGCTATCTTCCGGGTGAGCCCCACCCGGACCCCATGACCGAAACCACCCGTCAGCCCCACGCCGAGCGCGGAAGCGAGATCGATCCGCGCTTCATTCCCCGCAATCCCGGCACCGAGCTCGAGCTCGACTGGGTGCGGGATGCGCGCATCAATCGAAGCGCCGTGGAGCGGCGGGCGGCGACCCTCGCTACGCGCCGCACGGTGAAGAAGGAATGGCAGGCCGCCTGGCTTCTTCGAGCCATCACCCTCATCGACCTGACGACCCTGTCCGGCGACGATACCCCGGGCCGGGTGCGTCGTCTCTGCGCCAAGGCGCGGCAACCCGTCCGTCCCGACCTCCTCGAGCAGCTGGGCGCCACCGGGCTTCGGATCCGCACTGCGGCCGTCTGCGTCTATCACGCGATGGTGTCGGTGGCGGTCGAGGCGCTCGCGGGAAGCGGAATCCCGGTGGCGGCGGTCTCGACCGGGTTTCCGGCCGGACTCTCTCCCTTCGAGCAGCGGGTCGAGGAGATCGGCGCCTCGGTGGCGGCGGGCGCGGAGGAGATCGACATCGTCATCACCCGGGCCCACGTGCTCACCGGCAACTGGCCGGCGCTCTACGACGAGGTTCGCGCCTTTCGCGCCGCCTGTGGCGACGCGCACATGAAGACGATCCTGGCGACCGGCGAGCTCGGCACGCTGCGCAACGTGGCGCGCGCGAGCCTCGTCTGCATGATGGCGGGGGCCGACTTCATCAAGACCTCGACGGGGAAGGAGCCGGTGAACGCCGTCCTCCCCGTGGGGCTCGTGATGACGCGAATGATCCGCGAGTACCGCGAGCGCACCGGCCATCTGGTCGGTTTCAAGCCGGCCGGTGGCATCCGTACCGCAAAGGATTCGCTGACCTGGCTCAGCCTCATGAAGGAAGAGCTGGGTCCTCGCTGGCTTCGGCCCGAGCTCTTCCGCTTCGGCGCGAGCTCGCTCCTCACCGACATCGAACGACAGCTCGAGCACTTTGCCACGGGGCGCTACTCGGCGGAGTACCGGCATCCGATGGCGTAACCGCCGCCGGATTCCCCTTCCCACATCACCCGGACACGCGACGCATGGCCTCGATCCCCCAGATCTTCGAATCCATGGACTACGGCCCCGCCCCGGAGGCGGCGTCCCCGGCTCTCGCATGGATCGAGCGTTTCGGCGGTCGCTTCGGCCATTTCATCGGTGGCGAGTGGGTGGAGCCGTCAGCCGGGGAGCGCTTTCCCACGGTGAACCCGGCCACGGGCAAGGCGATCGCCGAGGTGGCGCAGGGCTCGCCCGAGGACGTGGACCGCGCGGTTCGCGCGGCGCGGTCGGCGCAGGCGGAGTGGGAGAAGGCGGGGGGCCATGTGCGGGCGCGGCATCTCTACGCGCTCGCCCGGCAGGTGCAGCGGCATTCCCGGCTCTTCGCCGTGCTGGAAACGCTCGACAACGGGAAGCCGATCCGGGAATCACGGGACATCGACGTGCCGCTCGTCGCGCGGCACTTCTATCATCACGCCGGCTGGGCCCAGCTCATGGAGCGCGAGCTTCCGGAGAGCGTCGCCGTGGGCGTCGTGGGCCAGATCATCCCGTGGAACTTTCCCCTGCTGATGCTCGCGTGGAAGATCGCGCCGGCGCTCGCCATGGGAAACACGGTCGTGCTGAAGCCCGCCGAGTTCACCTCGCTCACCGCGCTGCTCTTTGCGGACATCTGCCGCAATGCCGGGCTGCCGCCGGGCGTGGTGAACGTCGTGACGGGAGACGGCAGGACCGGCGAGGCCATCGTCGCGCATCCCGACGTGGACAAGATCGCCTTCACCGGCTCGACGGAAGTCGGCCGCCTGATCCGGGTGGCGACCGCCGGCAGCGGGAAGAAGCTCTCGCTGGAGCTGGGCGGGAAGTCGCCGTTCATCGTCTTCGAGGATGCCGACCTCGACAGCGTCGTCGAGGGGGTCGTGGATGCCATCTGGTTCAATCAGGGGCAGGTCTGCTGCGCCGGCTCGCGGATCCTGGCGCAGGAGGGGATCGCAGAGCGGCTCGTCACCAAGCTCCGCTCCCGGATGGAAAC
>DASTYH010000071.1:0-18831 GCA_035765075.1 Gemmatimonadales bacterium | reverse complement strand
CAGCTCCCCGCGGCCGCGCGTCCGCTCGAGGTGCGGATCTACCGCTACCGCGCCCCCACCAGCGGGACCACCAACCCGAACCTCGGCGGAATCCACGCCTACGCGCGGAACCCGAGCGACCCGTCGCAGCTGATCGGACTCGCGGCGCCCGACGAAGGCGTGGAGTGGGAGCTGCTGGTGCAGGGGCGGGACTACTACATCGATCCATCCGCGCTCTGGTTTGCCCTTGCCGGCCGGCTCGACGAGCGGGACTACCTTGCCGTGAGCTACACGACTGCGGCGGGCACCACGGTCGGCTCCTTCCCGGCGGCCGACCGGCCGGCTGAGGTCGACTCGCTGGCGCTCATCGTGGAGCCGCTGCGCGGCCCGGAGGCGGGCACCTTCCGGCACGAGATGCGGCAGGTGTATCGGGTGGCGGGGAGCGACCTCCAGCGCTCGAGCCTCGAGGTGGCCGTCTCGCTCAACCGCTCGGAGCGGCCTGCCGCGGGCCTCGCCACCTACCTTGCCCAGCTCGGACTCGCCATCCCGACGGACGCGAGCCGCTTCGACCGCGAGAATCGCCTCTTCCCCCGGGTCCGGGATCCGGGCGCCGAAGAGATCATCCGCGAGTCGTTCGTGGTCTTCCCGCACCTGCAGCCCTTTGCGGATCCGACCCGGCTCACTCCGCCGGAGCGCTCCGATTCACTCTACCGGACGCCGCTCTACCTCCTCCTCACGCAGGGGCCGCCGGGCCGCTTCCAGCTCCGCCTTCGCTACGACGCCGTGGGCGGGAGCGACCGTTCGATGCTGAGCCTCGATGCGCTTCAGGTGAAGGACGGCAGCGAGCAGCTGATCGTGGACGGGCGGGTGCTGAGCCGGGGCACCGACTATTCGATCGATTACGGCACCGGCCTCGTGACGTTCACGAATCCCGATCTCCTCTTCGGGAGCGGCGTCTCGCAGGTGGTGGCTCGTTTCGAGCAGCAGGATCTCTTCGCGGTCGCCCCGACGACGATTCTCGGGCTCACGTCCTCCTACTCGCTCGGCAGCGTCGGCGCCATCAATTTCGTGGGCGTCTTCCAGCGGGAGGCGACTGCCTACAACCGCCCCCAGCTCGGCTTCGAGGCGAAGGCCAACCTGATCGCCGGCGTGAACACGGCACTCCGGTTCCAGCCGAGTGGTGTCACCCGCTTCCTCGACCGGCTCACGTCGGCGCCGGCGGTGGCGCCGTCGCTCCTCGACATCAACGCCGAGCTCGCCATGTCGCGCCCCGACCCGAACCGCTCGGGTGCGGCCTACCTCGAGGAGTTCGAGGCCGACCTGGGCGTCCCGGTGTCGCTCGGCGCGCTGGCGTGGGAATACAGCAGCCGCCCGCAGCGCACCGATGGGCTCGATCCCTCGCTCGGGATCGGCGCGGCGTTCGATCCCGAGGACGCCGTCCAGCTCACCTGGCAGAACCTCGTGCCGACGGCCACCGGAGCTCCGCTCCAGCTTCGGGCGCAGGACATCGACACCACGATCGTGATCGCCGGGCGGGGCGAGCAGTATGAAACCGCGCTCTTCCTCGCCTTCCATGCCGACACCGCCGGCGGCTTCGTCCTTCGGAGCAACGCGTCGCAGTGGTCGCTTCCGGAGCGACCGTTCCGCCCCCGGTGGCGCTCGATGGTGACGCCGCTCAGCTCGACCGGCGTGGATCTCTCACGCTCCGAGTATCTGGAGTTCTATCTCTTCCAGTCGGGAACCCGCGCGGTCGACTCCGCCGGGCTCCAGCTCGTGGTGGACCTCGGCACCGTGAGCGAGGACGTTCTCTCCTTTGCGCCTGCGTCGCTCACGGTGGCGGGCGCCGACAGCCTCTTCGAGGGGCGCCAGTACGTCGGCGTCGGGAAGCTCGATAGCGAGCGCGCGGACGACGGCATCTTCAACGCGGCGGAGGACGACATCGGCATCCTCGCCGACCGCCCCGACTCGATCCTCATTTCGGGCGAGCAGGTCTTCGAGCCGTCGCTCTGCCTCCGGCGGCTCTCGAGCGTGGTGCAGGTGTATCCCTGGGGCGACCTCAGTGCCCGCTGCACGAACGGCAACGGGCATCTCGATACCGAGGACCTGAACGGCGACCTCCTCCTCGACGCGCGCGGCCCCAACGAGAGCGTCTTCCGCTACGTGGTGGACCTTCGCGACGACAAGTACAAGGTGCCGAACCGCGGCCTCAAGACGGTGGACGCCCTCGGCCGAGAGGCGGGGTGGACGCTCTACCGGATCCCGCTCCGCGGGCCCGACGCCATCCCGATCGGCGCCCCGACGCTCCGCCTGATCCAGCACCTCCGCTTCACCTTCGTGGCCCCTCCCGACGATGGCGGCTCCGACATCCTGGCGCGGTTTGCCCTCGCGCGGATGCGCTTCGTGGGCGCGCCGTGGGTGCGCCGCGCGGAGACGCCGATCGCGGGGATCGCGGGATCGACCGGCGAGCCGCACGGCGAGGTCATCACCGCCATCGTCTCGACCGAGAATACGGAGCTCGGCTACACCTCGCCCCCCGGGACGGGGAACCAGCTCAACGACCGGAACGCCGGGCAGGGCGCCCTCGGCACGCAGGTGAACGAGAAGTCGCTCCGGATCATCGGGCGCGACCTGCTCCTCGGCGAGCGCGCGGAGGCCTACCTGCGCTTTCCTGCCGGCGCGCAGAACCTCCTCAACTATCGCGAGCTTCGCGTCTGGACCCGGGGCTACGGGGAGGGGTGGGAGCGCGGCGATCTCGAGGCCTTCGTCAAGCTCGGGAGCGACGACCGCAATTTCTACATGTATCGCGCGCCGGCGAACACGACGAGCTGGGAGCCGGAGATGGTCGTGGACCTCGACGCGTGGCGACGGCTCCGGAGCGCGCTCGAGGTGCGATGGCTGAACGGGGAGGGACCCTCCGGCGCCGCCGATTGCGGCGGCGATCCGCTGGCCTACGTCATCTGCGAAGGCCCGTATATCGTGCACCTCGCGGATCCCGGAATCAATCCGCCGAATCTCGCCGCCGTCCAGGAGCTCGCTGCCGGCGTGCTGCGGGTCGGCGACTTCGGCGCGTTGCCGGAGGCGGAGGTGTGGATCGGCGATATCCGGCTGGGCCAGCCGGTGGCGCAAGTGGGCCGCGCGATGGCGGTGGATGCCCGGCTCGTGGCGAGCGACGTGGGCGACGTCTCGGTCTCGATGATCCGCCAGGACGGCCACTTCCGGCAGATCGGGCAGACGCCCTCCTACTGGACCACCAATACCCTGCAGCTGGCGGGGAACTGGCGCCTCGACCGTTTCCTCCCCGCTTCGCTCGGGCTGGCGATGCCGGTGAGCATCTCCCATGTGCGAACCGGGGTGGACCCCCAGCTCATCAGCGGCACCGATATCCGGGGCGACGACCTCGCGGACCTGCGGCGCCCCGGTTCCGCCGCGACGTCCTACTCGATGACGATCCGCCGGAGCCAGCGGGGGCGGAGCTGGCTCACCCGCGGGCTCGTGGATCCGCTCACCATCTCCGGAACGATGGCCCGGGGCAACGCCGAGACCGAGCTCAGCGAGGCCACGTCGAGCGCCTCGGCGCTCACCGCCTCGTACAACCTGATCGTGGGGCGGAGCGGCCCGGTCGTGGACCTGAGCGGCTTCGTTCCGGGATTCCTCCGCGGCTCCGAGGGGGGGCAGGCGCTCCGGCAGGCGCGATTCAGCCTGGCCCCGACCAACCTGCGGCTTTCGAGCGGTCTCACGCGCGACGAGGGGCTGTTCACCTCGTACCAGGTGCCGATCGTTCGCGCGGTGGATGAAGGGATCCTCCCGACGCGGGCGCTCAATCACCTCTGGCGAAACAGCGCGGGTCTCACCTGGCAGCCGCTCGGCATGCTCCTCGCCAGCGGCGATCTCTCGAGCACCCGCGATCTCCGCCACTATTCCGACTCGACGCCGCTCGGCCGGGTGGCGGGCGCCTCGCGCCGGTCCTTCCTCGGACTGGACGCCGGCGTCGAGCGGGATCGCCAGCTCACGACGAACGTCATCCTGACCCCCCGCCTTACGAGCTGGCTCCGGCCCCGCTTCTCGCGGCGGAGCGGCTTCGTGCTCTCGCGCAACCTGACGAGCCGCCCCCCGGTCCGCGCGGACGAGGATACGCTCGGCGCCTTCATCCTTCCGCAGACGCTCAACAACACGCGCGGGTCCGAGCTCGGCCTCTCGGTCGATGTCGCGCGCGCGGCGCAGGGCGCGGGCGGCCAGCAGGGCAAGCTCGCCACGCTCCTCGCGCGCGTCCGCCCGCTCGACCTGGCGAGCAGCATCACCCGCAACTCCACGTTCGATCTCGCCGACTTCGAGCCGACGCTCGCCTACCAGCTCGGCTTCGGCGGGCGCGACGATTTCCTCTCGCAGTTCGGAAGCCCGGCGATCGGCGCGGGGGAGACGCGGGTCAAGTCGGCCACGACGGGCGCCGAGCTCCCCTTCGGCCTCTCGTTCTCGATCCGCTACGCGGAGACCGACGCACTCCGCTATCAATTCAGCGGAGAGACCCTTCGGGAGACGCGCACGGTCTCCACCGAGTGGCCGGTGGCGTCACTCCGGCTCACCCGGAGCTTCCGCGGAGGGCCCATCTCGCTCCTCACGCTCTCGGCGCAGGTGCGCGACCGGAAGGGCACCACGACCCAGCCGACGAACGTGGGCACTACGGTGACCGGGGTGACCTCGCGGAGCTTCGCGCCCGATATCCTGATCGGGTTCCGGAACGGGATGCGCATCACGGCACAGCTCTCGACGCTCTCCCAGGAGAACACGGGGACCAGCGCCGTGACCTTCACCGATCAGGACCAGACGATCGCCACGCTCAGCCACACCTTCCGGATGCCGGGCTGGCTCAGCGCCACGCGGAAGCGCGTCAGTGCGTCGCTCCTCGGCCGGGTGAACACGACCTCCACCTGCCTGCAGCCGGTCGGCGCGGTGGAGTGCAATACGATCTCGGATACGAAGAACGGCGAGTTCACCGCCGGTTTCCGCACCGACATCTCCGCCGAGTTCGAGGGCGGGCTCGACTTCGGTTACACGGTGAGCGAGGCGAGCCACCTCAATCGCCGGATCTCGACGCTCTTCCTGGCGCTCAACTTCACCCTGCGGCTCTTCGCCGGAAACCTCAGATGACACGCTCCCGGTCCCCACGCCTCCCGCTCATCGCGGCGCTCGTCACCGCCGCCGCGTGCGGCGACCGCGCGCCCGCCCCGACCCGCCCGTTCGACGGGGAGCAGGCGCTCCGGTACGCCGCCGAGCAGGTGGCGTTCGGCCCGCGGGTGCCCGGGACGGAGGGGCACGCGCGGATGGCGGCGTGGCTCGACTCCCTCCTCCGCACGCGCGCGGACACGGTGATCGCGCAACGGTGGATGCATGCCACCGAGGCGGGCGATTCGCTCCCCCTCGTCAACTTCCTCGCCCAGTTCAACCCCGCCGCCACCACGCGGATCCTCTTCCTCGCGCACTGGGACACGCGGCCCCGCTCCGATGGCCCCGGTGCGGCCCCGGCCGATTCGGCGACGCCGGTCCTCGGCGCCAACGACGGCGCCTCGGGCGTCGCCGTGCTTCTCGGGATGGCCGATGCCCTCGATTCGGTACCGCCGGCGATCGGCGTGGACCTCCTCTTCGTGGATGGAGAGGATTTCGGCGACTTCTTCGCCACCGGGCGGCCCGACGTGCTGATCGGCAGCCGGTACTACGCGGAGAACCAGCTCGCCCCCCCACCGATGTACGCCGTCCTCCTCGACATGGTGGGCGACCGGGACCTCCGCATCTCGCGCGAGGGGAACTCCGTGATCGGCGCGCCCGAGGTGGTGGACCTCGTCTGGCGGGTGGCGGAGGAGGCGGGGTACGCGCACATCTTCGTCCCCTTCGAAGGCACCACGGCCACCGACGATCATGTGGAGCTGCAGAGCGTCGGCATCCGGGCCATCGACATCATCGATTTCAGCTACGGCCCGGGCAACGCCTGGTGGCACTCCCCCCAGGACACGATGGACAAGCTGAGCGCGGAAAGCCTCGGCATCGTGGGGGACGTGGCCCTCCGGCTCGTGCAGCGCGCGGAACCGTAACGCCGCGCGCGATCGGGGTACGCGCCCCTCCGGGGGCGACGCTACCCTGTTCCATGCCCCGACCGCGCTCACTCACCGCACGCCTCTCCGCCGAACATCGCGCCGTCCTCATCCTCCTCGGCCTCGCCGCCGCGGGGCATGGCGCGCGCTATCTCCTCTCGAGCCACGAGCTGGCCCCGGGCGCCATTCGCCTCCTCGGGGAGGAGGAATCGCCGACGGCGCACCGGGACAGCCTCCTGGCCCTCGCCCGCCCGCTCGCGCCGGGGGAGCGGGTGGATCTCGATCGTGCCGGGGTCCGGGAGATCGAGCGGCTTCCGGGGATCGGCCCGGGACTCGCGCGGCGGATCGTGGCGGACCGCGAGGCAAACGGCCCCTTCGGCGGCCCGGAGGGGCTCGATCGGGTCCCGGGGGTCGGAGAGGCGGTCCTCACGCGGATCGGGCCGTGGGCGGCGTTTGGGGGGGCGGGGAGGGGGGGAGGGGCGGGGGCGGCGGGAACGGCGGGAGCGGCGGTAACGGCGGAAGGTCGCCCGTCACGGAACGGTCCTTCTCGGCCAGAGGCGTTTCCCGTCATCTCCGCCGTTTCCGTCGCTCCCGCCGCTTCCGCCGCTTTCCTGAATTCGGCCTCCGAAGCCGACCTCCGGGGCCTTCCCGGGATCGGCCCCGCCAAGGCCCGGGCCATCGTGGCGTATCGCGAGGCGCATGGGCCGTTTGCGAGCTTCCAGGGGCTTCTGGAGGTCCCTGGGATCGGCCCCGCCCTCATGGCAAAAGTCGCTGCGGCGCTTGAGGTTCCGTAACCGACTCCCGCCGCTGGCCCGATCCTGGCTCCTGCGCAGGTTCTTGCAGCCCACCACCACCCGACACCGGCAACCAATGGCGACTGCTGCGGCCACCGCCACAAGCGCACGCTTGGGGCAGATCCTCGTAGAGGAAGGCCTCCTCACCCGCGAGCAGCTCAGCCAGGCACTGGCCGAGCAGAAGGCGAGCAAGAATCGCCTTGGCTTCGTGCTGGTGAAGCTCGGCCTGGTCCAGGAGCTCGAGATCACCAAGGTGCTGGCGCGCCAGTACCGGATGCCGGCGGTGGATCTCTCGCGCTTCGACGTGGACGCCCGGATCCTCAAGCTGATCCCGGCCGACCTGGCGCTCAAGAACGTCGTCCTCCCGCTCAAGCGCGAGGGACGGACGCTCACCGTCGCCATGGCCGACCCGACCGACATCGGCCTCCTCGAGGATCTCAAGTTCATCACCCGGTACGACCTCTTCCCCGTCATCGCGGGGGAGTACACCCTCCGCACGCTGATCGAGAAGCACTACGGGTCGGTCCAGGACCAGCAGTTCCAGGACATCCTCAAGGAGTTCGAGCAGGGCGAGGAGGTCGAGGTCGTCGCGGAGGAGGAGGAGGACGCGGCGACCCAGGCGCAGATCGACGACGCGCCGGTGGTCAAGCTGGTGGAGGGGATCCTCAAGAACGCCGTGCTGAAGGGCGCCAGCGACATCCACATCGAGCCCTTCGAGCACGAGATCCGGGTGCGCTACCGGGTGGACGGCTCGCTGATCGAGATCATGAAGCCGCCGATGAAGATGAAGGCGGCGCTCACGAGCCGGATCAAGATTCTCTCGCACCTGAACATCGCCGAGCGGCGCGTCCCGCAGGATGGGCGCCTCAAGCTCAAGATGGGCCACCGGGTCGTGGACTTCCGCGTCTCGACGCTGCCCGTGCTCTTCGGCGAGAAGATCGTGCTCCGTATTCTCGACAAGGGCAACCTGACGCTCGACCTCCAGACCTTCGGCTTCGAGCCCAAGGCGGAGGCCGACCTCATGAAGGCCATTCTCAACCCGTACGGCATGGTGCTCGTCACCGGTCCGACCGGCTCCGGCAAGACGACGACGCTCTACTCGGCGCTCTCCCGGATCAATACCACCGAGGTCAACATCATGACCGCGGAGGACCCGGTCGAATACAACCTGATGGGCATCAATCAGGTGCTCGTGCGGAACGACATCGGGCTCACCTTTGCGGCGGCGCTCAAGGCGTTCCTCCGCCAGGACCCGAACATCATCATGATCGGTGAGATCCGCGATCTGGAAACGGGCGGCATCGCCATCAAGGCGGCGCTCACCGGCCACCTCGTGCTCTCGACCCTGCACACCAACGATGCGCCGAGCACGATCACCCGCATGATCGACATGGGGATCGAGGCGTTCAACGTGGCGAGCGCCGTGAACCTCGTGGTGGCGCAGCGGCTCGTGCGGCGGATCTGCAAGGACTGCAAGGCGCCGGCGGTCTACAAGGACGAGGAGCTGGCGGCCCTGGGCACGGATCTTGACTCCATCCGCAAGATGCCGTTCCAGAAGGGAAAGGGCTGTGACACCTGCGGCGGCCTCGGATATCGTGGCCGGGCAGGGCTTTACGAGGTCATGGCGATGTCCCCCGAGCTCCGCCGGATGGTCCTCCGTGGCGCCTCCGTCGCCGAATTGCGCGACCAGGCCGTTGCGGAAGGCATGCTCACGTTGCGAATGGATGGGGTCCGCAAGATCGAGAAGGGCGTCACGACCCTCGAAGAAGTCGTCAAGGAGACTGCCGGATGAGCTTCAACCTGCGCGCGCTGCTCGAGGAGATGATCGAGCGGGAGGCCTCGGACCTCCACATCACCGCCGGGGAGCGTCCCAAGCTCCGCATCGACGGCGACATCACGGACTCGTCCGTGACCGAGATCCTCACGCCCAAGGACACCCTCCAGCTTGCCTACTCCGTCCTCACCGAGAACCAGAAGAAGCGGTTCGAGACCGAGGACGAGCTCGACTTCAGCTTCGGCATCCAGAACCTGGCGCGCTTCCGCGGGAACTGCTTCAAGCAGCGCGGCTGCGTGGCGGTGGTGATCCGGATGATCCCCTTCAACGTGCGGACCTTCCAGGACCTCGGCCTCCCGCCGGTGGTGGCCAAGCTGGCGGAGCGCCCGCGCGGCCTCATCCTGGTGACCGGGCCGACCGGCTCCGGCAAGTCCACGACCCTCGCCGCGATCATCGACAAGATCAACAAGGAGCGGAAGGGCCACATCATCACGGTGGAGGACCCGATCGAGTTCATCCACCGCCACCAGTCGTGCATCGTCAACCAGCGCGAGGTGGGCACCGACACGCGGAGCTTCGGGAGCGCGCTCAAGTACGCCCTCCGCGAGGACCCCGACGTGATCCTGGTGGGCGAGATGCGGGACCTGGAGACGATCGCCGCGGCGCTCACCATCGCGGAGACCGGTCACCTGGCCCTGGCCACGCTGCACACCAACTCGGCGGCGGAATCCATCAACCGCATCATCGACGTCTTCCCGCCGAGCCAGCAGTCGCAGGTGCGCGCGCAGCTCGCCTTCGTGCTGGAAGGGGTCCTGACACAGACCCTCCTCCAGAAGGCCCGCGGCCGCGGCCGCGCCATGGCGGCGGAGATCATGGTGGCCACCCCGGCGATCCGGGCGCTCATCCGGGACGACAAGATCCACCAGATCTACTCGTCGATGCAGGCGGGCAAGAAGCACGGCATGCAGACGATGAACGATGCGCTCTACCAGCTCTACATGAGCCGGGAAGTGACCCAGGAGGAGTGCCTCCGGGTGTCGCCCGAGCCGAACGAGTTCCTCCGCGCCATCGGCGAGCGGCCGCTGGACGAGAAGGACGGGACCGGGGAGCAATCGCGGCCGAGTCTCGTGGGCGGGAGGCGGTAGGGGCAACGGTGGACGCTGGACGGTAGCCGGTAGACGGGAGGGAGCGGCGCGCGCAGGTGTCATTCCGAGGGAGCGCGGCGACCGAGGGATCTCCTCTCCGTCGCCCGGGATGACGGATCGATGCAGGACTGACGCACCATCAGGAGACTTCACCATGCCGATGTACGAGTACACGGCGCGCAACTCCAGCGGCCAGATCCAGAAGGGCCAGCTCGAGGCGCAGAGCACCGACGAGGTCAACGCGCACCTGCGGAAGAACCGCATGATGCTCGTGAGCGTGCGCCAGGCGCCGAAGACCATGAGCTTCGGGAAGGGGGGGCGGATCCGGACGCGGGACATCGTGATCTTCACCCGGCAGTTCGCCACGATGATCAACGCCGGCCTGCCGCTCGTGCAATCGCTCACCATCCTGGCGCAGCAGACCGAGAACAAGACGCTCAAGGAGGTGACGAAGGCGGTGGTGTACGACGTCGAGAGCGGCAACACGCTCGCCGACGCCTTCGCCAAGCACCCCAAGGCCTATACCGACCTCTACGTCAACATGGTCGCGGCGGGCGAGGCGGGCGGTATTCTCGACACCATTCTCCTCCGCCTCGCCACCTTCCTCGAGAAGAACGACGCCCTCATCCGCAAGGTGAAGGGCGCCATGGTGTACCCGGGCGTCATCATCGGCGTCGCCGGCGTGGCGATCGCGGTGCTCCTCATCTTCGTGATCCCGACGTTCCGCGAGATGTTCGCCTCCGCGGGGATGGAGCTGCCGCTCCCCACCCGCGTGGTCATCGCGCTCTCGGACTTCCTGATCAACTTCTGGTGGGCCATCCTCCTCGGAATCGGCGCGGTGGTGTTCGCCATCCGGCGGTACTACGCCACCCCGCCGGGCCGGAAGCAGATCGACACCATGCTGCTCCACGCCCCGGTCCTGGGCGACCTGATCCGGAAGTCGGCCGTGTCGCGCTTCACCCGGACGCTCGGCACCCTGATCAGCTCCGGCGTGAGCATCCTGGACGGGCTCGAGATCACCGCCAAGACGAGCGGCAACCGCGTGGTGCACGACGCCGTGATGGAAAGCCGGCAGTCCATCGCGGGCGGCGAGACGATCGCGGCCCCGCTCGAGCGCTCCAAGGTCTTCCCGCCGATGGTGATCTCCATGATCGCCGTCGGCGAGCAGACCGGCGGCCTCGACGAGATGCTGAGCAAGATCGCCGACTTCTACGACGAGGAAGTGGACGTGGCGGTGAGCGCGCTCCTCTCCCTCATGGAGCCGATCATGATCGTGGTGCTCGGCGTGATCGTCGGCGGCATGGTCATCGCGATGTACCTGCCGATCTTCGACATGATGAACGCGGTGCAGTAGGGCACGGGCCTCACGCGTACTCGCTTGACTCGCGGGCGCGTACGCGGACTTGTCGCGTCATCCTTGAGACGAACACCTGCCAGGGAGATATCACCCTGGCAGGTGTTCTTTTTCGGCCCGCGATCTCCCACCCTGGTGCGTGCTGAGGGCTTCGGGCCGAGTCCCTCCATGATGCTTCGGCATCGCTTCTCGAGAAGGCTGACGTTCCTTTGACCACCCCGGGTTTTCCGAAGGGGTTTCTTACGATCAGCTTCGTTGCCGCCTCGACGAGCCGATGTGGCGAGCGGCGGCTGCGACAACGAGACGGGCACCGGGGTCCTGCCCACCTCCTCCGCCTCCATCCGCAGGGGGCGTCGCTCTCCGCTCGTTCTCCTTGACAGCTTAGGAGAGCGCGAGTAGCCTCCTCCTAACCCGCATAGGAGGGAGCACCCATGCCCGATTCCGCCCCGCTGCTGCCCGGCACGCTGGAACTGCTGAGCCTCAAGGCCGTCTCGCTCGGAAAGCTGCACGGGTACGGCGTGCTGCTCCGCATCGAGCAGATCTCGGGCGGTGCGCTGCAGATCCAGCAGGGCGCGCTCTACCCCGCGCTGTACCGGCTGGAGCACCAGGGGCTCATCGAGAGCGAGTGGGGCGTCTCCGAGAACAACCGCCGGGCCAAGTTCTACCGCCTCACGGCCGCCGGCCGCGCGCGCCTCGGAGAGGAGGTGGCAGGCTGGAACCGGCTCGCCGATGCCATGGCGCTCGCGCTCAAGACGACCCCCCGGGAGATCTGAGATGAGGGCGCTGCTCGCCCGCCTGCGCTCCTACGCGCGCCAGCTGCGGAATGCCGACGAGAGGTACGCCGAGATGGGCGAGGAGATGCGCTTCCACATCGACATGGAAGCGGAGCGGCTCCAGGGCGAGCGGGGCCTGGACGCGGCGGAGGCGCGCCGGCAGGCGGTGCTCGCGTTCGGCGGGGTGGAGAAGTACAGGGAGGCGGGCCGGGACGCGTGGGGACTGGGGTGGCTGAGCGGGCTGACGCTCGACTTCAAGCTGGGCGGGCGGATGCTGGTGAAGTATCCGGGGCTTACGATCGTCGGCGGGCTCGCGATGGCGTTCGCCATCTGGGTCGGTGTCGTCGTCTTCGAGATGATGATGCTGTTCATCAGTCCCACGCTGCCGCTGCCGGACGGCGAGCGCATCGTGCACCTCAGGAATTACGACGTCGAGGCGAGCGACGAGGTGCCGGGCGAGCTGTACGACTTCGGCATCTGGCGCGAGGCGATGAGCTCGGTGACCGACTTCGGGGCATGGCAGAACGTCACGCCCAACCTCACGGGGCGCGATGGCGAGGCCCGGCCGATCATGATGGCGGCGATCACCGCGTCGGGGTTCCGCGTCGCCGGGACGCCGCCCCTCCTGGGCCGCGGGATCGTGCCGGCGGACGAGGCGCCCGGAGCGCCGCCTGCGCTGGTCCTTGGCCACGAGATCTGGCGGACGCGATTCGCGAGCGATTCCGCGATCGTCGGGCAGACCGTCAAGCTCGACGACGCGTTCGCGACCGTGGTGGGCGTGATGCCGGGCGGTTTCAGGTTTCCGGTGGCGCACGACGCGTGGACCGCGTTCCGCCCGAACGTGCTCGCCGACGCGCCGGGCCGCGGCCCCGAGATCACCATCTTCGGGCGGCTCACCCCCGGGGCGACGTTCGAGGGTGCGCAGGCCGAGCTGACGGCGCTCGGCCTGCGCACTGCGCGGGATTTCCCCGGGACGCACGAGCACCTGCGGCCACAGGTGATGCCGTACGCGCAGATGTCCGCGATATCGATGGCGGACGGGGGCGGGATCTTCGCGCTGATTCAGGTCTTCATGCTGATGCTCCTCGTGCTCGTCTGCGGCAACGTGGCCCTGCTGCTGTTCGCGCGGGCGGCGACGCGCGAGCGCGAGATCATCGTGCGAAGCGCGCTCGGCGCGAGCCGCGGTCGGATCATCATGCAGCTCTTCGCCGAGGCGCTCGTGCTCGGCGGGGTGGCGGCCGTCGTCGGGCTCGCAGCCGCCCATGTCGTGCTGCACCAGGCGGGGATGCTGTTCCTGGAGGCGACCATGGGGCGGATCCCGTTCTGGTTGGATCTGCGCCTCTCGCCCACCACGGTGCTCTATGCCTGTGCGCTCACGCTCCTGGGCGCAGCCATCGCCGGCGGGCTCCCCGGGCTCAAGGTGACGCGCGGCCTCGGGTCGCGGCTGCGGGAGGGCTCGGCGGGCGGCGGCGGACTGAAGTTCGGCGGCGTGTGGACCGCGGTGATCGTCGCGCAGGTCGCGGTGACCGTCGCCTTCCCGGGCGTGGTGCTCGTCCAGCTGAAGGAGCTGGACCGGGTCCGGTCGTACGACGTCGGGTTCGCGGCCGAGGAGTACCTCGCGGTGAACCTCGCGATGGACGCTCCGCCGGGGGCGGAGGCGGACAGCGCGACCATGGCGGCCCACCGCACGCGGTTGGCGACAGTGCTCGAGACGCTCCGCCAGCGCGTCGCGGCCGAGCCGGGGGTCGTCGGGATCACCTTCGCGGACCGGCTGCCGCGCACGGACTACGGCTCCTGGAGCGTCGCCCTCGACGAATCGGCGTCCGACGCGGCGGGCGCACCGGTGGCGCCGCGGCCCCTCCGCTCCACGCAGATCGCGCACGTGGATCCGTCGTACTTCGACGTGCTCGAGGCGCCGATCCTCGATGGACGGGGATTCGGGACCGCCGACCTCGCCCCGGAAGCGAGGGTGGCGATCGTGGATCAGGGCTTCGTGGACCAGGTGCTGCTGGGACGCAACCCGATCGGCCGGCGGGTGCGGATCGCCAGGGCTCCGACGCCGGTCACGGGCCCGGAGGCAGACTCACTTCCCTGGTTCGAGATCGTGGGCGTCGTGAAGGAGCTCGGCATGATCGGCGCGGAGGAGACCAGACGCGGGGTCGGGCTATACCTGCCGGCCGCGCCGGGCAGCGGCTTCCCGCCGCACATGGTGATCCACACGGGGGGCGACCCGATGGCGATCGTGCCGCGCGTCCGCGCCATCGCTGGCACGGTGGATCCCACGCTGCGGCTCTCGGAGTTCCAGCGCATGGACCAGATCGCGAGCGACTATCTGTGGATGCTCGGGATGTTGCTGCGCATGACGCTGGTGATGACCGCCGTCGCCCTGTTGCTCTCGCTCGCCGGTATCTACGCGGTGATGTCGTTCACCGTCGCCCGACGCACGCGCGAAATCGGCGTGCGCGTCGCGCTCGGGGCGAAGCGGCGCCGCGTCCTCACCGCGATCTTCCGGCGGCCGCTGACGCAGGTCGGCCTCGGCGTCGCGGTGGGTGCCACCCTCATCGCCCTCGGCGCACTGGCCTTTTCTCGCACCGAGTTCGCCAGCGCGCCTAGCGGACTCTCGGTAGGCCAGGTCGCGCTGCTCGCGGCTTACGCGGCGTTCATGCTGGGGGTGTGCCTGCTCGCCTGCGTCGTCCCAACGCGGCGCGCTCTCCGGGTGGAGCCGATGGTGGCGATGCGGGCGGAGTAGGCCGGCTGCCGGTCGGGGCTGTCGGAGGGATCGATGGCGAAGGACGCGGAGCACCGCGTCCCGTCGGGCGCTGCGTTGCGAGAAGCGCTCACGACGCTTGGCGCCCAGCGCGATGCCGCCGCCCGCCGCACGTGGCGGGCAAGGCTCCTGCGGCGATCGGCATGATCTGCCCGCTGTCCGGAAAGGGGATTGGCGAATCCCGCGGCCGCACACCCGCGCCTTCGCCTCCCTCCAGGTGCGTCGACCAAATTGCCGTTCCTGCAAGGTGTTGCTGATTCTGCCCGGTTGGCACGATTCCTCCCTGAGCGAGCGCGCCGACGCTGCTCATGCCTCGAATCCGGATCGCGAATGGACATCGCCCGCAACCCCGTCAACAGGAACCGCCGACGCCTCATCTACGGCGGCGCGGCGCTCGCGGGCGTCATCGCCGTTACGGCTGGACTCCGCGCGCTCGATCCTGCGGCGCCAACCGTGGAGCGCGGCTCCGCGTGGATCGACACCGTCGAAGCCGGGCCCCTCGTCCTGCAGGTGCGCGGTCCCGGCACGCTCGTCCCCGAGCAGACCCGCTGGGTTACCGCCGTCACGGCCGGTCGCGTCGAGCGCCGTCTCGTCGAGCCCGGCCAGACCGTCACGCCCGGGACGGTGCTCCTCGTCCTCAGCAATCCCGACGTGCAGCTCGAGGCGCTCGAGAGCGAGCGCCAGCTCACGGCGGCGCAGGCGGCACGCATGAATCTGCAGGTCGAGCTGCAGTCGCAGCACCTCAATCAGGAGGCGGTGGTCGCCACGGCGCGCGCCGCGTATGAGAACGCGAAGCGGAATGCCGGTGCTGCCGACTCGCTCGCGGGGCAGAATCTGATCCCGCGCCTGGAAGCCGACCGGCTCCGGGACGAGCTCACGGAGACCGAGACGCGATACCGGACCGAACAGGGTCGGCTCCAGCTCTACGCCCAGGTCATCGACAGCCAGGTGGACATGCAGCGGGCGCAGGTGACGCGGCTCCGCGCCGTGCACGAGTTCCAGCGAGAGCGTGTCCGCTCGATGGAAGTCACGGCGGGCGCGCACGGGGTCGTGCAGGAGCTCCCGCTCGAGGTCGGCCAGTGGGCCCAGTCGGGGGCGACGCTCGCGCGCGTGGTGCAGCCCGGCCGCCTCAAGGCGGTGCTCCGCATTCCGGAGTCTCCCGCGCGCGATGTCGTCACCGGGCAGACGGCGGCGATCGACACGCGCAACGGCATCATCCCCGGCCGCGTCTCCCGCATCGACCCGGCGTCGGTCAGCGGAACCGTCACGGTCGACGTGGCGCTCACCGGCGAGCTGCCGCGCGGCGCGCGCCCCGACCTCACCGTGGACGGGACGATCGAAATCGATCGCGTCGACAGCACCCTGTCGATCAGCCGACCCGCCTACGGCCAGGGGAACAGCACCACCGATCTCTTCCGGCTCACCGCCGATGGGAAGCACGCCGAGCGCGTCACGGTCCGCCTCGGCCGCAGCTCGGTCACCGCCGTCGAGATCCTCGGCGGACTCGAGGCGGGGGACCGGGTCATCATCTCGGACATGTCCCGCTACGGCGACGTCGACCGCGTTCGTCTCGACTAGCAGTCAACCACAGGAGCCAACACGCCCATGACGACCGACGGTCGGCCGCTCATCCGTCTCGAAGGAATCCGCAAGGTCTTCTACACCGAGGAAGTGGAGACACACGCGCTTTCCGACATCCATCTCGAGATCGCGCAGGGCGAGTATATCGCCATCGCCGGTCCCTCCGGCTGCGGCAAGACGACGCTGCTCTCGATCCTCGGTCTGCTCGACTCGCCGACGGACGGGACGTACGAGCTTGCCGGCGAGTCGGTGGCCAGCCTGGCGGCGGGAGACCGCGCGCGCGTGAGGAACCGGCAGATCGGGTTCATCTTCCAGGCCTTCAACCTGATCGGCGACCTCACGGTACAGGAGAACGTCGAGCTGCCGCTCACCTATCGGGGGATGAGTTCCGACGAGCGCTCGCGCCGTGTCAAGGATGCGCTCGAGCGCGTCGGCATGGCGCATCGCATGCGCCATTATCCGTCCCAGCTCTCAGGCGGCCAGCAGCAGCGTGTGGCCGTCGCGCGCGCCGTCGCGGGTGATCCGGCGATCCTCCTGGCGGACGAGCCGACCGGCAATCTCGACTCGGTGAACGGCGAGGCGGTGATGGAGCTGCTGCGCGAGCTCCATCGCGGTGGCGCCACGATCTGCATGGTGACCCACGATGCGCGCTACGCTTCGCACGCCGAGCGTGCGATCCATCTCTTCGACGGTCGCGTGGTGGAGGAAGAGCGATTCACCCCCGGCGCAACGACGCTGACGACCGCCTGAGGGGTCCATGCTGAACGACATCAGACTCGCGCTCCGGTCGCTCGGCCGATCGCCGGTTCGCCACGGCGCTGCTCGCCGACTTCGCAATGCTCGCGCTCGCCTGCATCGGCGTCTACAGTGTCGTGAATTTCGCGGCCGGCGTGCATCGTCGGGGTCGTCCTCGGACTCGCCAGCGTCGCGCGTCACCAGCGAATTCCCGCTGTACCTTTCCTCGATGCCTTCTCCCGCGACCGGTGCCGCGCTCCCCGTATCCTGATTGCCGACGACCAGCCCGAGGTCACTTTGCCAGACGAAGTACTTTACAAGACGGTATCTCGCCTCTAGATTGAGCCCACGCCGGAGCCCCTGGCGCCTCCACTTCCCGAACCTGCCTGACGCCATGCACCTGGTGATTCGCGAGTTGTCCAAGACCTACTCGAACGGTACCCGGGCGCTCGATCGGGTGTCACTCGACATTCCCCAGGGCATGTTCGGCCTGCTGGGACGGAACGGCGCCGGCAAGTCCACGCTGATGCGGATCATCGCCACGCTGCAGGAGCCGGACGCCGGGTCGGTCCGCCTCGGCGACATCGACGTGCTGCGGCGGAAGGAGGAGGTACGCCAGACGCTCGGCTACCTGCCGCAGTCGTTCGGCTTCCACCCGAAGGCAAGGGCGGAGCGACTGCTCGAGCACTTCGCCGTGCTGAAGGGGATTGCGGAGCGGGGAGTGCGGCGCGACGTCGTCGAGTCGCTCCTCCGGCAGACGAACCTCTGGGAGGTGCGCCGCGAGCGGCTGGGGACCTTTTCCGGCGGCATGCGCCAGCGCTTCGGCGTCGCCGTGGCGCTTCTCGGCAATCCGAAGCTGATCATCGTGGACGAGCCGACGGCCGGGCTCGACCCGGAAGAGCGGGTCCGGTTCCTGAATCTGCTGAGCGACATCGGCGAGGACAGCGTGGTCATCCTCTCGACGCATATCGTCGAGGACGTGGAGGAGCTGTGCAGCCGCATGGCCATCATCGACGGGGGCGAGATTCTGCTCGAGGCGGAGCCGCTCCGGGCAATCGCCGAGCTCCGGGGGCGGATCTGGCGGAGGACCGTGACCCGGGCGGAGCTGCCGGAGGTCGAGCGGGAGCAGCGGGTCATTTCGACCAGACTCCTGGCGGGGCGGACGATCGTGCATGTCTTCGCGGAGTCGTCCCCCGGAGCGGCGTTCGAGCCGGTCGAGCCGGAGCTGGCCGACGTCTACTTCTGCATCATGGAGGGGCACCACGGCCGCCGCGGGTCGGCACCCCGCGCGGCCATGGAGGCGGCGTCGTGAAGCTTCGCGAGATTCTCGCCTACGAGGTCGAGTACCGCCTTCGCTCCGCCTCGACCTGGGCGTATGCGGTGATCCTGGTCTTCGTGGCGATCTGGATGTTCCTCGCCACGGCCGATGGCGCCGAGCATGCGAACGCGCCCGAACGGATCGCCGGGGGGACCCTGATCATCGGGACCTTCGGCATGCTGATCTCGGCTGCGATCTTCGGGGATGCGGCGGTGCGGGACGTCGAGGTCGGGATGGATCCCCTCCTCTACACCGCACCGGTCGGCAAGGCCGCATTGCTCGGCGGGCGCTTCCTCGGCGCGTTCGTGGTCAACGCGATCGTCATGCTCGCGATACCGGTGGGGATCCTGATCGCCACCTGGATCGCCTCCACCGGTGCCGAAACGGTCGGGCCCTTCCATCTCGCGGCCCACGTGCAGCCGTATTTCCTCTTCCAGCTGCCGAACCTCGTGCTCGTCGGCTCCATCCTCTTCACGATCGGAGCCCTCACGCGGCAGGTGGTGCCGGTCTACCTGGCGGCCATCGGGC
>DASTYH010000070.1:0-7115 GCA_035765075.1 Gemmatimonadales bacterium | reverse complement strand
CCGCACCGACGCCGCCATTGCCTGGCGCGACTCGCGGCGGAGCCGGCTGCTCGCGGCCATGCACGCCACGGGGAGGCCGCGACGGAGCCCTGCCATCGCCCCCTCCACGGCGTAGGCGACTTCCCGATACCGGGGATCAATGCCTGCCACCCGGTGGAGGAGCGTCGGCTGGAGCGGAATGTATGAGTAGAGGGTCGACGGCGCCCGGCGGCCGAGCGCGAGGCTCCCGCTGAAGTAGAGGAGTCTCGACTCGCCGTCCACCAGGTACTGCCACACTTCCTGGCGGCCGTGGCCCGACAGGGGTGTTTCCATCAGGGCGGGAAAGACGAACGGTGCCGCGTCGTCGAGCCCCGCGGCATCGAGCAGGGGCACCGCGGCCGCGACCCTCTCCGGGTCGAGCTCGCGCGCGCCGGGGGCCGCAAGGCGCGCCGCCGGTTCTCCGTGGCGGATGTAGACCACGCCGCGGTGATCGAGCAGGCGCTCCCGCCGCCTCGCATCGTCGAGCCGCGCGGGATCCTCGAACGTCAGGTTGTCGATGCTCTTGGCGCCGGACTCGATGCACGGTCCGATGTCGGGCTCGAGGCGCATGGCGAGGCGAAAATCGGTCTTGCGCTCCGGCTCGAGCACCCGGAACCAGCGGTGGGCATGGGACCAGCGCCGGAGGTGCTCGCGCAGCCGCTCCCCGGGGCGCCGGAGCGCCTCGGCATCGCGCACGGCCCAGAAGTCGGCCACCCAGCCGCCGAGGAGCTCCGGCGGCACCGAATCGAACGCCGCAAGCTCCCCCTCCGTGGCGATCCAGGCGAGGTCACGCCGGTAGACTCGCCGGGTGGCGGTCGCCTCCAGCTCGAGCCCGCCGAGGTATGCCGCCGCCGCCTCGTCGAGACGCCCGAGGCCGGCGAGACTCCGCGCACGCTCCAGCGCAACGAGGCCCGGATCGCCGCCGGCCGCGCGGAAGCGGTCGAACGCGGCGAGCGCCCGCTCGTCCTGTCCCGCGGTCCGCCAGGCCCGCCCGAGGATGAGATGAACAGCGGGGTCGATCGGCCGTCCCGTCGTGACTGCAGCTTCGAGTGCCCGCACGAAGGCCGCCGGCTGCGTCCGGTCTTCCTGCGGCGGCAGGAGGCGGGAAAGCAGCTGGATCCCCGGCGGAAACGCGGAATCCCGATCGAACGCGCGGGTGAGGTCGGCGACGAAGCCCTGGTAGTAATTGCGGCCGGGCGGCTGACCGCCGGTGGCCTTGGGGATGAAACGGCCCTCGCTCAGGGCCAGCTTCGCCAGAGCGCGGCCGAACCAGGGGTACGGCCACTCCCGCTCGACGCTCACCGCCCAGTCGAACTCGATGAGGGCCACGTCGAGATCGCTCCGGGCGCCGGAGAGCCGGCCGGTGGCGAGCGCCAGGAAGCCGCGCCGGAGCCGGTCCATCGCCGGGCCCCGCCTTCCAGCCCAGGTGCGGGAGATCCGGGTGAGACCGGCCCGGCTGTCGATGCGGTCGAGGGTGTCCTGCAGGGAGCGCAGCGCCGCGCGGTCCGCAGGGCTCTGTGCAAGCGCGGGCGCGGCGGCGCTTCCGGCAAGGAGCGCCGCGACGAGTATCCTACCCCGCAACCACCAGCATGGCATACGTCTTCTTCCCCTTGCGGAGAAGGATGTAGCGATTCTCCCGGAGATCGCCAGTGGAGAGCCGGCGCGCCACGTCGGTCTCCGGCACGTCGTTGACCGAGAAGCCCCGGCCCTGGATCCCCCGCCGCCCCTCACTTTTCGATGCCGCGAGCCCGGCACGGACGAGCGCGTCCACGAGCGGGAGCCCCGCTTCGAGCTCGCTCCCGGAGACCGTGCAGTTGGGCATGGTGGCCGCCAGCTCGGCGTAATCCGCCTCCGCTGCGCCCGCTCCGAAGATGGCGGCACTCGCGGAGACGGCCCGCTCGGCCTCTTCGGCGCCATGGACGAGCGCCGTCACTTCGCGGGCGAGGAGCCGCTGGGCGCCCCGGCGGCCGGGATCGGCGGCATGCGCGGTCATGGCCGCCGCAATCTCGTCCAGCGGAAGGAAGGTGAAGTACCGGAGGAAGCGCTCGGCATCGCGGTCATCGGTGTTCAGCCAGAACTGGTAGAACTGGTACGGATTCGTCCGCGCCGGATCCAGCCAGACATTGCCGCCCTCGCTCTTGCCGAACTTCGCCCCCGACGCGGTGGCGAGGAGCGGAAGGACGATGCCGTGCACCTGGCGCTGCTCCCGGCGGGCGACGAGCTCGATCCCCGCGGTGATGTTCCCCCACTGATCGCTCCCACCCATCTGGAGCTCGCAACCCCGCGTGCGGAAGAGCTGCCAGAAATCGTACGCCTGGATCAGCATGTAGCTGAATTCGGTAAAGGAGATCCCCGTCTCCATCCGGCTCTTCACCGATTCCTTCTGGAGCATGTAGTTCACGGTGAAGTGCCTGCCGGTGTCCCGGAGGAACTCCATGAGCGAGAGCTCGCGAAGCCAGCTCGCGTTGTCCACCACGACCGCCGCCCGGGGGCCGTCGAAGCGGAGGAAGCGGCCGATCTGCTGCGCGAGGGCACGCGCATTGCTGTCGATCTGCTCGGTGGACATCACCGGCCGTTCGGTGCGCTTCCCGCTCGGATCCCCGACCATGCCT
Source organism: Gemmatimonadales bacterium (assembly GCA_035765075.1). GTDB lineage: Bacteria > Gemmatimonadota > Gemmatimonadetes > Gemmatimonadales > GWC2-71-9 > CAMLLJ01. Next base: position 4,485 of record DASTYH010000070.1, on the reverse strand, counting down.
GTGCCGCCGCCCACGAGCACGATCGGGCTGCCGCCGAGACGCTGCAGCCACGCAAGGCCCATGACGGGAATCAGGCTGCCGACGTGGAGTGAATCGGCGGTGGGGTCGAACCCCACGTACCCCGTGATCGGGCCGGCGGCGAGCCGCTCGGCGGCGCCGGGGGTCGCGTCCTGCAGGAGCCCACGCTCCGTCAATGTCTCAAGGAGGGAGGTCATAGTCGCCAAGAGTAGACGTTGCACCGGGGGGCGGCAAGCGCGTTCCACGGGGCCTCGCATCCCGACGCTGATGACAGCGAGGGTGACTGGCGGCTAGATTCCATGCATATGTCCCGCCTGTTCAAGACGCGCTCGCGTCGCGACGAGAGTACGCCGCCGCGTCGCTGGCTCTCGCCGTCCGCCCGCCGCTACCTCCTGCTCGGCGCCATTGCCGCCCTCGCCGTCGGCGTGGCGGTGATCTTTGCGCTCTGGTTCACCGTGTGCCTGGGCAACAGCTGCCCGTCGGTCGAGAACCTCGGGAGTTACGATCCCGATCAGGCGGCCAAGGTCTACGCGGCGGACGGGCGCCACATCACGGACCTCGGGCTCGAGCGGCGGACGGTGGTACCGCTGCACGAGATGTCTCCCGCGGTCGTGGCGGCCTTCATCAGCACCGAGGACAAGCGCTTCTACCGGCACCACGGCATCGACTGGATCCGGGTCTTCGGCGCGGCCAAGGACATTCTCCTCGAGCGGCGGATCGCGGGCGGCGCATCCACGATCACCATGCAGCTCGCCGGCAACCTCTGGCCCGACGCCATCGACCGCCGGGATCGGTCGCTCCGGCGAAAGATCCGGGAAGCCAAGGTGGCGCGCGAGATCGAGGAGAAATTTCCCAAGGAGAAGATCCTCGAGCTCTACCTGAACCAGATCAACCTCGGCAACCGCGCGTACGGCGTGGAAGCGGCGAGCCAGCGGTACTTCGGCAAGTCGGTGCGCGAGCTGAACGTGGCCGAAGCGGCCACGCTCGCCGCGATCCCCAAGGCGCCCGAGCGGTACAACCCCCGCCGGCACCCGAACAACAGCGTCCAGCGCCGGAACGTGGTCCTCGGGCTCATGCGCGACAACGGGCGCATCTCGGCCGCGGAAGCGGAGCAGTGGAAGGCGTATCCGCTCCAGCTTTCCTCCCGCTCGGATTTCTCCGGCGTCGCCGAATACTTCGTCGAGTACGTGCGCCAGATCCTGCAGGCCCGCTTCGGCCAGGACCTCTATCGCCTCGGCTACCGCATCTACACGACGCTCGATCTCGACATGCAGCTTGCCGCGGAGCGCGCGCTGGAAGGGCAGCTTCGCGCCATCGAGGGGATGCCGCAGTTCCGCCACCAGACCTACGAGGAGTACCTCGAGGAGAAGGCGGCGAACGGCACCAGCGGTGACGGCGAGCGCGCCGACACCCCCTACCTGCAGGGCCTCATGGTCACGATCGAGGCCCGCACCGGCGCCATCCGGGCGATGGTGGGTGGCCGGGATTTCGAGGACAACAAGTTCAACCGGCTGACCCAGGGCGAGCGCCAGCCCGGCTCGACCTTCAAGCCGCTGGTGTATTCCGCCGCGCTCCGGCTCGGCTACCCGCTCTCGCAGATCGTGGTGGACGAGCCGTTCAGTCTCGACGTGCCCGGGCAGGACCTCTGGACCCCGCAGAACTACGACCTCAAGTTCGAGGGGGCCCACACCCTCCGCTATCACCTGTATCAGTCGCGGAACATCCCCGCCATCAAGCTCGGCATCGAGATCGGGGAGGAGTCGGTGATCAGCGAGGCGCGCCGCTTCGGGATTACCGCCCGGATCCTTCCGGTCCCCGCCATCAGCATCGGCGCCGCCGATGTCATCCCCCTGGAGATGATCGCGGCGTATACCGCCTTCTCCAACCTCGGCGACCGCTCGGTGCCCAATCCGATCGAGCGCGTGGAGGACCGGGACGGGAACATCGTCTGGGAGCCCGAGCCGCGCCTCGAGCCGGTCATGAGCCGGGAGCAGGCGTGGCTCATGGTGGATGCGCTCCGGGACGTGGTGCGGCGGGGGACCGCCGCCGGCTCCGTGGGGTCGCAGATCCGCTTTCCCGCCGGGGGAAAGACCGGTACCACCAACGACTACAACGACGTCTGGTTCGTGGGCTTCACTCCCGACCTCGTCACCGGCGTCTGGATGGGATTCGATCGTCCCACCAAGATCATGAACAACGCGCAGGGCGGCCGACTCGCGGCCCCCGCGTGGACGGCGATGATGAACGACGTCTACGAGCGCCGCCCCGCTCCCGAGGCCTGGGGCCGGCCGTCGGCGCTCACGGTCGCCGAAGTCGACAACACGACCGGCTATCTCGCGGCGCCGCTCTGCCCGAAGGAAGTGCACTACATCGAGTCGTTCATCCCCGGCACCGAGCCGACCGAGTACTGTCCGATTCACACGCAGGGGATCTTCAGCCCGTTCGGAATCGGCGGGGCGGTGCCCCAGCCGGGCGACACCACGACGCCGCTCTCCGGCCAGGTGACGCTGCCGGACACCACGCCTTCCCCGGCGCCGCCGCGCTGAGGTGCCCGCCCGCCGGTTGAGTGCCGACTGGCTCGTCACCATGGCTGGTCCACCGGTGGCGGCGGGCGCGGTGCTCCTCGATGACGCCGGGCGGGTCGTCGCCGCCGGGACGGCCGATGAGGTCCCCTCGCCGCCGGGGCTCCCCACCACGCATTTCGCGGCCTCGGTGCTCCTGCCCGGCCTGGTCAATACCCACACGCATCTCGAGCTCACCGGACTCGCCGGCGCCCTCGCGGAGAGCGACTTCGCCGAGTGGATTCGGCGCATCATCGCGCTCAAGGCGACGTTCGGATACGATCACTTCCTCGCAGCAGCGCGGGAGGGGGTACGGGACTGCCTGGCGGCGGGAGTCACGACGATCGCCGACACCGGCGACTCGGGAGCCGTCATCGAGGCGCTGTTCGAGGCCGGCGGCAGCGGAATCGTCTATCACGAAGTCTTCGGGCCGCACCCCGACCAATGCGACGAGAGCCTTGCCGGCCTGGTGCGCCGGGTGGCCGATCGTCGTCGCTTCACCTCCGACCGGATCCGCATCGGGGTCTCGCCGCACGCTCCGTACACGGTGAGCGGGCCGCTCTATCAGGCGGTGGCACGATGGGCGCGGCGCGAGGGGCTTCCGATGGCGACGCACCTGTCGGAGCCGCCCGGCGAGGTCGAGCTCTTTCGGAGCGGCACCGGCAGCTTTGCCGACATGTGGCGGCGGCGGGGCATCCCGCTCCCGCCCCACCCGCTGACGCCGGTGGAATGGCTGGAGCGGCACGATGCGCTGGGGCCCGATCTCCTCTGCGTACACGTGGTCCACGCCGGGGAGGACGACATCGCGCGGCTTTCCCGGCACGACGTCCCGGTGGCGCATTGCCCGCTCTCCAACCGGGCCCATGCGCACGGAACGGCGCCGATCCGGGCGCTGCTCGATGCCGGCCTCCGTATCGGCTGCGGCACCGACTCCGTGGTGAGTGTGGAGCGGCTCGACCTCCTCGCCGAGGCCCGGGATGCCCGCCGGCGGGCGGGGCTCTCCGCCCATGCCGCGCTCGGGCTCTGCACGACCTCCGCGGCGCGGGCGCTCGGACTCGAGAGCGGGATCGGAAGTCTCGAACCGGGAAAATGGGGGGACGCAGCGGTCGTGGCGGCGCGCGGGGGCACGACGATGGACCCGCTCGAGGCCGTGCTCGCCTCCGGGGTGGGCGACGTGCGGGCGACCTATATCGCGGGACGCGAGGTGTACCGGGCGGCATGAGGTGCCGCCGCTTGCCGTGCCATTGCCCGCCTTGTTACCGTACAACTGGCCGGGGACGCTCCCGGCGGGTCCATCCGTTCCCGTTTACCGGAGCCGAACCGTGCGCTGTCTCGCACTCAACGCCTCATTCGAGCCGCTGACGATGGTGCCCGTGCGCCGGGCACTCAGGCTCGTGATCGAGGGGAAAGCCGAGATAGTCGAATCGGAGGATGGTGGACTGGTCCGAAGTGAACGTCTCACACTTCCCAAACCCGCCATCATCCGCCTCGTCAAATTCGTTCACGTTCCCCGCCGGTTCCGTCGCCAGGTCACCAACACTTTCCTCTTCGCCCGCGATCACTATCGGTGCCAGTACTGCCATCGCGCGCAGTTCGAGCTGAGGACGCGTGAATGCCTGACGCGCGACCACGTGGTGCCGCTCTCGCGGGGCGGAGGGAATGAGTGGACGAACGTGGTGACGGCGTGCAGCTCCTGCAACACGAGGAAGGGGAACCGGCTTCCGGTCGAGTGCGGTATGCACCCGATCGCGCCGCCGCTCGAGCCGCATTTCGTCCATCTGTCCTGGGCGGTGCGCCGGCTTTCGGCGCCGCAATCGAAGTACATCCGGCTCTTCTACGGGGACGCGGCGCTCCGGGCCATCGGTGGCTCGGCCGCCCTCCTCCCGAGCGAGGCGTAGCCGAGCGC
>DASTYH010000069.1:0-5612 GCA_035765075.1 Gemmatimonadales bacterium | reverse complement strand
TGATGGCCGATCCCGAGAACCGGGGGATCTTCGGGGCGGGGATCCACTACACCTTCAGGTTGCCCGGCCTCTGAGCGACTACTGGCGCCTGGCGCGGACGCCGCGCTACAGTCTCCTCTTCGCACTGCCGCTGCTCGTCCTCTACGAGCTGGCGGCATTTGCGCTTGCGGGGGACGCCGTGAGTGGCGTGCGCAACGGCGCCGACGTGCTCCTCAAGAGCCTCTTCCTGACGCTCGGCGGGCGCCGGGGCCTTCTCCTGTTCAATACGCTGGTGCTCGGCAGCTTCCTCGTTCTGGTGTGGCAGGACATGCGCCGGAGCGGCGGCAAACTCCGACGGGGGATCTTCCTCGGGATGACGGCGGAATCGGTGCTCGGGGGGATGCTCTTCGGCATCGTGGCCGGAACGCTGACGGCGATCCTGCTCGGCGGGGCGCCGCATCTGGCGATGGCGCAGATGGCGGCGTTCGACCTGCCGACGCAGCTCACGATCTCGCTGGGGGCGGGGATCTACGAGGAGATTCTCTTCCGGGTGCTGCTCGTCGGGGCGCTCTACCAGATGGCGCGCCGGCTCCTCGGGTGGCGGCCGTGGCCCGCGGGGATTTCCGCGACCGTCGTCGGCGCTTTTCTCTTTTCCGCGTTTCACTACGTGGGGCCCTACGGCGATCCCCTGGAGCTGGGGTCCTTCACCTTCCGGTTCGTGGCGGGGGTGCTCTTCAGCGGGATGTACCTCCTGCGCGGCCTCGGGATCACGGCGTGGACCCACGCGCTGTACGATGTATTCCTGACGCTGATGCAGGCGTAAGGTATTCCCCGCTCAGCATTGACCGCTCACCGCGCCGTCCTCGCCGCATAGATCGAATCCAGAATCGGCCGGAACACCTCGATCGGATGGGCTCCCACGAGGAGGCCGCCCTCGATGTAGAACGTCGGGGTGCTGGTGGCGCCCGCGCGGATGGACGCCTCCGCCTCCTGGCGGACCGCCGCCCGCACCGCGGGATCCTGGAGGCAGCGCACCGTCTCCTCCCGCGGAAGGCCGAGGGAGTCGGCCAGCGAGAGGAAGTAGGGCGCGGCGTCGGGGAGCGCCGCCCACGAGGACTGGTGCCGGAAGAGGAGCTGGTGGGCGTCCCAGAAGCGGCCCGCTCGCGCGGCGCAGAGGCCGAGCTCGGCGGCGGGGACCGCGTTCGGGTGAATTTCCGGGATCGGGAAATTGATGAAGACCACCCGCACCTTGCCCGTCTCGATGTACTCCCGGACGAGCTGCGGATGCGTCAGCATGGCGTGCCGCCGGCAGAAGGGGCACTGGAAGTCGGACATCTCGTAGATCGTGATCGGCGCGCTGCTCGAGCCGAGGGAGCGCGCCGCGCGGGCGTCGCCCGTGTCGGCACTCGTCGGCGGCGCGGGCTCCATCGGGCGGGAGGCGACGACCTGGCGGTCCGCGGAATCGCCCCGGCCCGGCGTGCAGGCAAGAAGGGCGATCGCGGCGCCGGCCCGGAGCAGCCGGGCCGGGGATGTACGTCCGCGCATCAGTAGCGGGGCCTCCGGCGGGCGTTCGCCGAATCGAGCGTCACGGAGTCTCCTTCCACCCGGACGCTCCAGGTCCAGGACATGTTCGGATCGGTGACGTCCCAGACGCGAGCCGTCACCCACCAGGCGTCCCGGCTCGCCGGAATCGTGAGCTCCGCGACCCCCACGGCATCGGTGGTATCCACCACCGGGCGGCGGCGCGCCCGCTCGGCCAGCACCCGCACGACGCTGTCGTAGGACCGGTAGGTGCTATTTTCCCATCGCCGGACTTCGGCGCGCAGCGAGTCACCCCCCGCCAGCTCCTTGCGGGCCGCTTCGAGGGCCGCCCGGGTGGAGTCGGTCCGGGCGGTGGCGGCGGCGAGGGCGCGCTCGTCGAGGAGGCCGCGGGTGACGGAATCCCGGACCGCCTCGAGCCGTTGTCCCGCCTCGAAATGGGCGAGGAAGGGCCCCCGGAAGCGGGCGAAGAGGGAATCGAGGGCGGCGACATGCGGGCGCGGGGTGGCCTGAGCGGCCTCGAGTGCGGCGATGACGCTGTCCCGGTTGTACGGAACGGCGACCACGGGAACGCCCGATGCCGGCGTGGCCGTGCCCGAAAGATCGGGCACGAGGACGCGCACGGAAACGTCGCGGGGGCCGGAGCAGGCGGCCACCGCGAGGATGAGGAGGAGTCTTGTCGGCTGTGACACGGTTCAAAACTATTGCCGCGCTGGTTCTCGTACAACTCGCGGCCGGCGGACTCGCCGCCCAGGAGGCGGCGGATCTCGTCCCTGCGCGGCCGGTCGGCTACGTGAACGACTTCGCTTCGGTCATCGACGCGGGTCCGGAACAGCAGATGACCACCCTCATCACGCGCCTCCACGACCTCACGGGGGCGGAGATCGCGGTGGTGACCCTTTCCACCATCGGTGACTACGAAGCCTCGGAGATCGCGCTCCGGATCGGGCGGCAGTGGGGTGTGGGCGCCGCGGCGGACATCGGTGACTCGACGCGGAACGCGGGGGTGGTGGTGCTGCTCGTTCCCCGGCGGGCGGGAGAAGCGCGCTCGGGCCAGATCCGGATCGAGGTGGGGCGGGGGCTCGAGGCGATCGTCACCGACGCCACCTCCGGCCGCATCCGGGACCTCATGCTGCCGATGCTCTCCCAGGAGCGCTACGGGGAGGGGCTCTCGGAGGGCGTCGCCGCCCTGACGTCGATCATCGCCCGCGGCTACGGCGTCACCGATTCGACGCTCACCGCCTGGCAGCCGCGCGTGCGGCGTCCGGCCGGCGATTCCGGCGGCTCCTTCGTTCCCCTCATTCTCTTCCTCGTGGTCTTCTTCCTGCTCGCCTCGCGGCGAGGGCGGCGCCGCCGGCGCGGGATATATTGGGGAGGCCCCTGGATCGGTGGCGGCTGGGGCGGCGGCGGCTGGGGCGGGGGTGGTGGATTCGGCGGCGGCGGCTTCGGGGGCTTCGGCGGCGGGGGCGGGTTCGGCGGCGGTGGCGCGGGAGGGAGGTTCTGATGTCGGACCCAATCGGAAGTACGGTCGAGCCCTTTCTCGCCGCGGTGGACCAGGCGCTGGGGAATCGCTACAGCGCAGTCCTCTACGGCTCCGTCGCGCGCGGGGACTATTTCCCCGCCACGTCCGACATCAACCTCCTCCTGGTGCTCGACGAGGCGGCCCCCGCCACGCTCAGGGCGCTTCAGCCGGCTTTCGAATCGTGGCGCGCCCGGACGCCGGAGCCCCCGCTCATCCTGAGCCGGGCCGAATGGGCGCGCGCGAGCGACGTCTTTCCAATCGAGCTCACCGACATGCAGGCCGCGCACCGGATCCTGCGCGGCTCGGACCCGCTGATGGGCGCCGTCGTGCATCGGGCCGACCTGCGGCGCGCGCTGGAGGGGGAGCTCCGCGGAAAGCTGCTGCGGCTCCGCCAGGGCTACACGCTCCTCGCCCAGCACCCGGCCGAGCTCGGACGGCTCGCGGTCAGCTCCGCACCGACGGCGCTGGTGCTCTTTCGCTGCCTTCTCACCCTCGCGGGCCGCCCGGCGGCGGACCCCGCGGATGCGCGCGGCATCGTCACCGCGTCGGCAGCAAGCGCGGGCTTTCCCGCCGACCCGGTGCTGGAGGTCGTGACCCATCGTGGCGACCCGGGGTGGCGATGCCCCTCGGACCGCTTCGAGGCCTACCTCGATGCGATCGTCCGAACCGCGCAATACGTGGATCAACTTCATCCTGGAGATGCTTCATGAAGCGCAATCCGGCCGTGTACGCGTCGCTGCTCCTCCTGACGCTGGCTGCGAGCGGCTGCGGCTACAACACGATCCAGACGCTGGACGAGCGGGTGAACCGCGCCCAGGGCGACATTCAGACCGCGCTGCAGCGCCGGGCCGACCTGATCCCGAACCTGGTCGAGACGGTGAAGGGAATCACCAAGCAGGAGGACACCGTCTTCATCTCGATCGCCAACGCGCGCGCGCGGCTCTCCGGCGCCGTGTCCGCCGGAAATGTTCCCGAGATGGCAGCCGCGAACGCGGAAATGAGCGCCGGGCTCGGACGCCTCCTCGCCATCGCGGAGAACTATCCCGAGCTCCGGTCGAGCGAGAACTTCCGGATGCTGCAGGACCAGCTCGAGGGGACCGAGAACCGGGTGGCGGTGGCGCGCAACGACTACAACGCGGCGGTGAACGAGCTGAACGCCTTCGTCCGCCGCTTTCCCTACAACATCACGGCCAAGATCTTCGGGATGGGGGAGCCCCGGGAGTACTTCGAGGCAGAGCCGGGCGCGACGGATGCGCCGAAGGTGAAGTTCTGAACTGGGTCGGAAGGTCGGAAAGTCGGAAAGTCGGAAAACGGAACGACCCCGCGAGTAGCTTCGCGGGGTCGTTTCTTTAGGCGCTTCGACTTTCCGACCCTTCCGACTTTCCGACCAGCGCTCAGTCCGTCACCACATCCGGCAGCACATACCGCAGCGGGTCCACCGGGCGGCCGTTCACGTGCACTTCGTAGTGCAGGTGGGGACCGGTGGCGAGGCCGGTGTTCCCGACGAGGGCGATGTTCTGGCCCCGCTCCACCCGCTGGCCGCGGCCGACGAGGAGCTTCGAGGCGTGCGCGAAGCGGGTGACGATGCCGTAGCCATGGTCCACCGTCACCACGTTGCCATACCCCGCCTGCCAGCCCGCGGAGGTCACGCGGCCGGCCGCGGGCGCCTCGATCGGCGTCCCCGCCGGCGCGGTCACGTCGATGCCTTCGTGCGGTCGGGCGGTGTGGAGGATCGGGTGCTGGCGCATCCGGGAGAAGGCGCTGGTGAGCCAGCCCTGGGTCGGCATGATGGAGGGCATGGCGGCGAGCCGAGCCTTGTGCGACACGAGGCTGTCGGCGGCCTCGTTGAACGAGGTGGCGAGGAGGTTGGCCCGCCGGATCATGGCGTTCAGGTCCACCCGGATCTCGCCGGCGCGCCGGGCGAGGGTCGTTTTCGGCTGGTCCGTGGTGCCCGCCGGTCCGCCGATGCCGGCCTCGCGAACTTCCGGCGCGATCGGCTCGAGGTTGGCGAGGAGGCGGATTCGCTCGTCGCGGTCGGCCAGCGCCGCGAGCGTATCGCTCAGATGGTGCAGCCGGCCGTGCAGGTCGCCGAGCTGGGCGGCGAGCTCCTGGTTCTCGGCTTCGAGGCGGCTGGAGCGGGAGAGGTCGACCGAACGGGAAAGGCTTGCGTAACCGAACAGCAGACAGAGGCCGGCGATGAGGACGGCGACAGCGGCGACGGACTTGAGGGCGGAATAGGAGACCTCGACGATGCGCGAGGGCTCCGAGTCATGGGGAACGAGAACGACAGTCCATCGACGTCTTGCCATCGGCACTCACCTGGCTTGGGCGGGACTGCGCGCGTCCCCAACTCACGCACCCCGCTCGCCACGGAGTGTCCGGATCAGGGAAGGAAGATCACCCGCAATTCCCGGGATGTCAAGAACCGGGCCCGATAGTCAAGTCCTTATGAATCAATGGTTTTCGGGACTTCTTCAGGGCGGCGCCGGCCCATTCATCTGGCGAACTGCCATTTCTCCCGCGCCATCGCCGTTCTTGGGCGCGCCCCGGAGCGGGTATTACGCCGGCGCAG
>DASTYH010000068.1:0-2303 GCA_035765075.1 Gemmatimonadales bacterium | reverse complement strand
CGGAATCCCACCGTGACGCCCCGCTCCTCCTCCTCGGGGGTAAACGTGATCTCGGTCTCGAGCTCCCCGCCTACGGCGGCGCCGGCGACTTCGTAGTAGATCGGAACGGGCTCGCCCCGGAAATAGCTCCCGGTGGGGCTCAGGGGAAAGGGCCCATCCGGGGCTGTCCACGGCCGCCCCCCGGTGGCCGCCCCGAGCACGATGTCGCTCAGCGCGAGCCCGCCGGACTCCGACGGCACGGTAACCTCACCGTCGCTGAAGAACTGGCCGGCGGCGTCCACCGGCTGCTCGATCGCGGTGCCGACCCGCCAGATCCCGGCCGGAACCGGGAGCTCGGTGGTGAAGGTGATCATGTCGTCCGGTCCCGGCGTCGAGCGGACAGCGAACCGCCGGACGGTATCGATCTCGACCAGGTGCGCTCCCGAGCGGGCCACCACGCGCATCCGGAAGCCATAACCGATCGGCTCGGTCGAGATCGGCGTGAGCGACCGCGCGGGAACCGACACGAGGAGAAGGACCCGGCCCCCGCTCCCGCCCGCTCCACCGAGGAGCCCGTAGGCGCGCCACGCCACGTCGAGCACCTTCGGGTACCGGAGCGGGTCCGAATCGGTGGTGGTACCGACCTCGCGGCTTCGGGTGGTGAGATCGAGCTCGCGCTCCCAGTTCAGCTTGTTCTGGGTCACCGCGAGGCGCCGGTAGATCGGGTCGAGTCGCGCCCGGGACTCGAGGAGGCCATCGATCGCGGCGCAGCGGTGGGAAGGACTCGCCTGGCTCACGCGCGTCGTGGCGCCCGCGCCGCCGCCCACATTCGCGAGCGACTCGACGAGACGCCAGTCGTCGGGGTTCTCGCGCGCCACGAAATGGAAGATCAGGTTCCCATCGGAGCGGCGATACAGCCACGACGAGTTCGGGCATGCGCCGGCCCGGGTGGCGGACACCGAGTCATCGGGAGCGCCGTGCCGGATGAAGATGAGGCCGCGATCGTCGAACTCCGCGTCGCGGTTCACCCAGAGCTCGTTCAGCTCGTAACGCCGGGGATAGGTAAGGAGACGGAAATGGGCGCGCGCGGTCGCCATGCGGGCGTAGTGCTCGGAGAGCCGCGCCCCGCGGGGCTTCAGCGACTCGAGGTCCCTCCGCTCCCAGAATTCGCGCAGCCATCCGGCGCGCGGCGACGGACCGAGCGCATCGAAGGCGGCGAGCTCGGCGCTGTCGGCGATCAGGGCGATGTCGGCGCGCAGCGCGGCGATGATCCGGGCGTCGGTGGAGGACGCGGCCTCGTAGTAGAGCGCCGCCCCGTCCGCCGCCCCGATCGCGAGCCGCACCCGTCCCAGCTCCAGCGCGGCGCGATGCGCGTCGCCACCCGCGGCCCGGTACGCGCTGAACGCCGAGTCGGCCACCGGCGTGGCGCCCAGCCACGCGGCGAGGCGTCCCCGTTCGAGCTCGCGGGTCGAGTCGGGGATATCGCTGGGAATCGCCAGTGCGCGCAGGAGGGATTGCCCCACTTCGCGCACCAGCCATGGGAGCTGCGCCCCATCGGCGAGGAGGAAGCGGACCGCGATGATTCCGGCGCCTGCGGCGGCGCGTCCCCCCGCCTCGCCTGCAAGGGTCAGGTCGTAGACCGCATCGGCGTTCCAGGGAACACCCGCCCGCTGGCCGGGAGCGTCCTTGGGAGGCCAGCCGCTTCCGACCAGGGTCCACTTGACCAGGCCGCGCACCCCGAACGCCGCGCCGCAGCCGGGCGGATCGTTTCCGAGATTCGAGAGGGACCGCAGCACGGCGTCCGCGTCGTCGCGATCGGTCGGCTGATAAATGGCGGCTTGCGGCTGGGCGCTGGTGCGTGCAAGGACGGCCCGGGTCGCTTCGTCACAGCTCACTCCGCCCTGCAGGTTCAGCTCGCGCCCAGGCGTGTCGAGCGTGGACTGCGCAGCGCCAATCGGGGGGTGCAGCAGGGCGGGAACGAGGATACCGCAAAGCAGGATGCGCCGGGCACTCGCGTGAGTACGCACAGGCCCTCCTAGGAGAACGATGGCAGCCGTCCAGCCGCCCGGAATCCCGCTGGCAGGATACGCCGCCGGCCCGTAAACTACTCATGCCAGCGGGAGGGCCATCCGGAATCCCGCGGCCATTCGACTAGGACGCCACCCGCACATCGCCTCACACAGTCCCGCCGAGGATCCCATGCGCCGTGCCGCTCTCACGCTCGTCGGGCTGGTGTTGTCGTCTCCGGCTCATGGTCAGGGGGGCCTGCCCGACGGGTGGGCCGTCACCCTGGATGCCGCCGCGGACACGTCCGCCTGGTCGTT
>DASTYH010000067.1:0-5565 GCA_035765075.1 Gemmatimonadales bacterium | reverse complement strand
GGGAGAAGGTGCCCGGCACCGCCACCTCCCCCTCCTCCACGGCGAGCCGGACCACGCGGCCCGACATCGGCGCGGTGAGGCGCGTCTTGGCGAGCTGGTCCTGCGCCTCCCGGAGCCCCGCGCGCGACTGGTCGAGCTGCGCCTGGCTCGCGCGCCAGTTGGCCTCCGCCACATCGAATGCGGTCTGCGCCTGCTCCACCGCTTCCGGTGCCACGAGATTCGAGCCCGAGGCGGCCAGCTCACGCGTCCGGGCGAGCGCCCGCTCCGCCTGGTCCCGGTTGGCCCGGGCCTGCACCGTCGCCGCCTGGCTCGATGCCACCATGCCCTGGGCACGCGAGACGTTCGCCTGGTACTGCGCCGGGTCGATCTGGATGAGGAACTGACCCTTGGTCACGAGGTCGCCCTCCTTCACGGCAATCCGGATGATGCGACCGGTGATGTCGGCGCTGATGTCCACCGAGGTCTCCGCCTCGATGCGTCCGCTCGCCGTCACGGCGCTCACGAGATCGCGGCGGCCCACGTCCTCCATCCGCACCTCCGTGGCCGCGTTGCGCTTCTTCGACTGGCCGGCCAGGACGAGGCCGACGATCACGACGAGCAGGACGCCGGCGAAGACACCGAACTTCGTACGACGGGTCATGGTGGATCCTTGTTAGCGGAGAGGCCGGCCAACCGCGGCTTCGAGCGCCGCGATCGCAATGTGATATCCGTACACCGAATTGACGTAGTCGCCTTCGGCCGCCTGGAGCGCGTTCTGTGCATCCGAGAGCTCGAGCGCGGTGCCGCTGCCCAGCCGGTACCGGTCCTGGGCGAGCCGGAGCCCCTCGCGGGCCGCCTCGCGATTGGCCGACTGCACCGCGATGGAACGATAGGCCGTCTGCAGCGCCAGGTAGCGACCGTGCACGTCGGCGCGCACGGCCAGCCGCCGGGCGCGCACCGCCTCGTCCGCGTCCTCCCGCTGCGCTCGTGCCTGGGCCACCCGGAGCGTGCGCCCGAAGCCGGTGAAGATCGGCAGCGAGATCGTCAGATTGGCGCTGAACGGCGAGCGGCGATAATTGAACGGAAAGACGTTGTTCGACTCCCGGAAACCGCTCACCACGTCCGGCCGCAGGGTGTTCGGGTCCTGGAGACCGGCCGTCAGGAGGCAGTCGTTCGTGGGGAGCCCTGCGCTCGCGCGGATCTGGTTGTCCTCGAGGCAGCTCGCGTACGCGCCCTGCGCCCCCGACAGCGTCTGGCTCAGGATGAGGTCCTCATCGGTGAATTCCTGCGCGAATCCGCTCCACCCTGCGCTGATGTTGAACGACGGGAGATAGTCGGCCTTCGCCGCGGTGAGCACGGCGCCGGCCGCGGTCTCCTGGGCCCGGAGCGAGCGGAGCGCGGGGTTCTGCTCGTCGGCCAGCGCCAGCAGCTGGTCGAGCTGGAACTCCGGCGCCACCACCGGGAAGGAATCGGTCAGCGCGAGCTGCTCGATCGCCACCGGCGACTCGACACCCATGCGGCGCAGGAGCTCCAGCTTCGCCTCGTTCTCGGTCTGCTGCGCCCGGAGGAGCGCCACGTCCGCGACACCCTTTTCCACCTCCGCGCGCCGCACGTCGAGCAGGGTGGCCTGGCCGACCTGATAGCGGGCCTGCGCGAGCTTCAGGAAATCCTCGTTCCGCAGGACCTGCTGGCGCGAGACGTCCACCTGGGCGGCGGCCTGCAGCGCCACGAGGTACTGCGTCGTGACGTCGGCACGGAGGAGCTGTTCGGCGGAGACGATCTCCTCCTCGGTGGCGCGCTGCTGCGCCCGGGTCTGCGCCGGACCGGTCAGCGTGTTGCCGTCGAGCCGCCAGTTGAGACCCACCGAATAGTTCGAATTGTAGGACGGCGAGCTCTGCCGGAACTCGGTGCCGCCGAACTGCGAGCTGCCGGCGCCGGTGTACCCGAACCCCGCCGTGGCGCTCGCCGTCGGCAGGAAGAGGTTCGAGGTGGCATTGCGCACCGCCCATCGCGCAGGGCCGGCGTTGTTGAGCGTCTGCCGGTAGGCGGGGCTGTTGGCCCGTGCCTGGGCGATCGCCTCGCCCAGCGTGAGCGTGGCTCCGGCGACCGCGGGCGGCGGCCCGGGCTCCTGCGCGCCAAGGGGGGCTGCGGCGGCGGCGAGGAGCGCGAACAGGGCGGTCCAGCGATTCATGGGCAGTTTCCTCTGGGTGAAGAGCGTGGACAGAAGCTCGTACGGGAGGGGCAACGCAAAGGTTTCACCTTGCGACGCTCCCTCCCGATCTGCTTGTGTTCGAACGAGTTGCGAAACCAGAAAAGAGGAAACCGGCTACTCCGCCGCGCTGACCTCCACGCCGGAGCCGGGAAACTGCATATGGGTGATCCGCCCCGAGCCGTCGGTGGTGAGCGTTCCGCTTATCTCGCCCGTGAGTGAGATGCGTGCCCCCCCGCCGGCGTTGCCTTCGCGCCGGGCGGAGAACTGCGCCCGGCGCCCCGTCCGCGGGTAGATCGCGACGAGTCGGGTTCCCGCCGGCGTCGCCAGATCGGCCACGGCCGCAAATAGCGAGTAGACGTTCTCGTCGATCAGGACGACGTTCTCCCCGCCGGGAAGCTCGCGCCCCGCTTCGGATCCCTTGGCGATCGTCTTGAGGATCACCCGTGCGCCGGCGCCCGCAGCCAGGAAGGTCGTCGTTCCCTCGTCTCCCTCGACATCGAGCTGAAAGCGCGAGAGTTGTCCGTCGGGCGTGCGTTCCAGCAGCGCGGAGACCGAGCCGGAGGGGACCGCCCCCGGATAGCGGGAGCTCACGGTGAGGCTCGTCCCCGAGCGGTCCCGGGCCCGGCCATCCGCCAGCGTGTACTGCTCGCGCCCGATCTCGTTACCACCCCGACGAACGATGTACGTCCCCGAGGCCTGCGCCGACAACGGGGCGGCCACGAGGGCGAGGCATGCAGCGGTCAGGAATCGCATGGAGACTCCTTGGGAGGAATCAGCACTGCTCGAGACACCGGCGAACCTGTGCCAATATGAATGTATACAGCCGTTCCCCTTTCTGGGCGGAGGCGAGGCTCGGGAATCCGATCGAGCCGGGGAATCCCACGGGAACGCGATGGCTCGCGCCCGGACGAAAGGGTCTGGCGCCGCTCGGCATGGCATAGTCCTCTGCCAGCTCCATATGGACCAGATCCGGCGCTAGGTAGAGGAGCAGTGACGTATCCAGCTCCCCTCCCTGGACCGGGTCGTCGGGACGCTCGAGCAGGTCCCGGAAGTCGAGCGCAAAGACGTCCACGACCAGCACGCCCGCGGCTTCGGAACGGATCGTGCTCAGCGCCTCGAGATGCGCGTCGTTGGCCTGGGCGGTGAGCACCAGGAATTCGCGGACGCCTGCCCCGGTCTCCCAGGACGCGATAAGTTCGTTCATCACCCGATGCAGCGTCTTGCGCTGGAGCGCGGCCCCACCGGGAAACGAGGGTGACGGAGTGTGCACCCCGTATTCGAGGGTGGGTGTCCGCATCACACCCGTGGCCGCCGAGAGGTCGTCCGCGAGGCGCTCGACGATGAGGGTATCGCACCCGAGCGGCAGGTGGGGGCCATGCTGTTCCGTGGTCCCCACCGGTACGATGAGCGCCGGCCGCTCCCGCAGCCGCTCCCGGATTGCGCCGGGAGTCATCTCCTTCAATCGCCAGGGACGTGCGTCGTGAGACATCGCTCTCGCTGGTGGGTGGTGATGGTGATCCTCGCCGTGCTCGCCGCCGCCGAGTGGCTGCGGATGCCGGCAACCGCCCTGGCGTGGGCGGCGGGCGCCGGCGCGCTCGCCGCAGCGGTGCTCGCCCTCTCGGGAGGCCGGTGGCTCACGGCGGCGCTCGCCGTCGTCCTCGGTGTGACGGCGGCCGAAGTGGCCGTCACACAGCGCCTCCTCATCTCCATCGCCGGTGACTGGCCCGCGCAGCGGGAGGCGCGGATCGAAGCCTACGGCGACCGCGTCGGAGGGGAGCTTCGCGCTGCGCTCCGCGAGGCGGTCCGCCTCGCCGCGGTGGGTGCCGAGGCGGCGCACCTCGATCGCTCCGCCGCCTTCGAGCGTCTCGCGGCCGCCCTTCCGCGCTCGGGGATCGAGCGCGCCGTCGTCGTTCTCGATTCCGCCGGCGGTCCGTGGGCCTGGGCCGGGCGCCATCGCGTGGCGGCCGAGCCGCTCGGCGATTCGATCGCCGTCCGGTCCGTCCCATATTACGTGATCCTCGAGACACGCCGCCACTCGGCAGGCCGCGTGGCTGTGGCCAGCGTGCTCATCTGGGCGGATTCGGCAGTGCCCGACCGGGAGCGAAGCCTCGCCGAGCGGTTTCGCCGCGAGACCGAGGTCGGGCTCCTCGTCTATCCCCCCGGCGCGGCGCCGGAGGGGAACACCGACATCTTCGACTACGTCGAGCCCACTACGGAGGGCCGGCGTCTCCTCTTCAGCGTCCAGCCGGTCCCGCCCCTCCAGGAAGAAGCGCGCGCTCGCGTGTACGGCCGCGGTGGCCGGGCGGTCTTCTGGCTGGCGGCGCTGGCGCTGGCGCTGGCGCTCCTCGCCGCCCCGACGATGCCGGAGCGCGCGGTCCTCGTACCGGCTTTCCTCTGGCTCACGGCGCGCGCGCCTGCCGGTGAGCTCCTGGGACTCGAGCAGGGATTTTCCGGCAGCGCCTACTCGCATCCGCTCCTCGGTGCGCTGTCGAGCTCGCCGGCCGCGCTCCTCCTTTCGGGACTCGCGCTCTCGCTCCTCGCGCTCTGGCTCGGCCGCCGGTCGTTTCCGCGTTCGATTCCGGCTGCTGCGCTGGGCGTCCTCGCCGCGCTCGGCTCGCTGCTCGTCGTGCGCATTCTGGCCGACGGGATCACGCCGCCCCCTTCGGGGACGCCGGTGGCGCTCTGGCTCGCCTGGCAGGCAGGTCTCATGCTGGCTGGTGCGCCGCTCGCGCTCCTGGCCGCGGCGCTCCTCGCCGGATCTGCCCCGCGCGCCGACCGCACGCGCCTCACGATCGGCGTCGCGCTCGCGGCCGCGCTCGCGGCCATCGCAATTGCCGGCTGGCGACCGGAGGGAGCGTGGCCGGCGTGGCTGCCGCTCGCCTGGATCGGACCCCTCCTCCTGGTGGTTGCCGGCCCGCCGCGCCTCGGCACGGCACTCGCCACGGGCGCGGTGCTCGGATCGCTTGCCGCGGCGCTCACGTGGGACGCGGACATCGCCGCGCGCCTCGGGCGCGCGGAGCGGGACGTTGCGCGCCTCGGCTCGGCGCCTGATCCCGAGGCGCTCGCCCTGCTCGAGGCGTTCTCGCGGAACGTCTCGGCCGGGCCTGGTGTCGCCGGCGCGCCGGATCTCTTTGCGCTCTGGAGCAGTTCGGATCTGTACCGACTCGGCTATCCCGCCCGGCTGACGCGGTGGCGCAGCGACGGCGCATTGCAGGCCGAACTTCCGCTCGATTCGCTGGCGCTGCCCCGGGAAATGATCGGCGCGCTTGCGCTCGCGCTTCCGGCGAACGTGGGACACGAAATTCGCGTAGTTCCCGCCGTCCCGGGCGTTCACTCGATCCTCCTGCAACGGCTCGGCGACGGGGGAGTGCTCG
>DASTYH010000066.1:0-2491 GCA_035765075.1 Gemmatimonadales bacterium | reverse complement strand
CCGCACCGACGCGATCAGCTTCCCCCCGCCGACGTCCTTCACCTCCTGCACCACCTCGCCGCCGGCGGCGCGCAATGCCTCGAGCTCCCGCCCGATATCGTCGACGTGCCAGTACCCGAGCGGCCCGGTCATCCCCCGGGCGTGCCCGTTGGGGTCGAGGCCGATGTCCTGGTCGCCCACGGCAAAGGCGACGTAGTACCCTTCATCCACGTAGGGCGCCTTGCCGGTGAGGCGGGAGAAGAGGTCCCGGGCGCGGGCGAGGTCCCGGACCGGGTAGATGATCGTCCTGATCCCTGCAGTCATGTGGTGCTCCTGTCGCCGGGGGTGGCTGTCACATCGGACCCATTCGATCCGTCATCCCTCTGACGAAACCGACGAGGCAAGTGTGACCGAGCCCGGGGCGGACTGGCTGGCGAACGAGTTCGAGCGGAAGCGGGGCCATCTCCGGGCGGTGGCGTACCGGATGCTCGGCTCGCTCAGCGAGGCGGACGACGCGGTGCAGGAGGCGTGGGTCCGGCTGAGCCGGTCCGATGCCGGCGCAATCGAGAACCTCGGCGGGTGGCTCACGACGGTGGTGGGCCGCGTGTCCATCGACATGCTTCGCGCCCGCACCGCCCGGCGGGAGGAGGAGTTCGGGATCCGCCTGCCCGATCCCGTGGTCACGCCGATCGAGGGATCGGGCGCGGAGCACGAGGCGATGCTCGCGGATTCCGTAGGGCTCGCGCTCCTCGTGGTGCTGGAGACGCTCGATCCGGCGGAGCGGCTCGCCTTCGTGCTGCACGACCTCTTCGGCGTCCCGTTCGACGAGATCGCGCCGATCGTGGGCCGCACGCTCGGCGCCACCCGCCAGCTCGCGAGCCGCGCCCGCCGCCGGGTCCGCGCCGCCGCCCCCGCGCCGGACGCCGATCGCCGCCGGCAGCAGTAGGTGGTGGACGCCTTCCTCGCCGCCTCGCGCGAGGGGGACTTCGAGGCGCTCCTCACCATGCTCGACCCCGACGTGGTCCTCCGCCTCGACCGCGGCACCCCCGGCGCCTCGAAGGAGGTTCGCGGCGCCGCCGCCGTGGCCGGGCTCGGCTTCCGCTTCGCCGGCGATGGCTGGACGCCTCGGCCGGCGCTCGTGAACGGCGCGCCGGGCGTCGTGGTGACTCGCGGAGGGCGGGCGTTCTCGGTCGTCGGGTTCACCGTGCGCGGCGGCAGGATCGCCGCGATCGACATCCTGGCGGACGCCGAGCGGATCGGAAGGCTGGAGCTGGGCGGGGTGGCGGCAGGGTAGCGGGGTAGCCGCGATCGGTCATCCTCACCCCCTGTCCCCCTCTCCATTTCATGGAGAGGGGGAACTTGTACTCGGGATCCAGGCGGCTGGTGCCGGTGCCCGCCGCCGGCCGCCGACTACCGAGCTACCTGGCTACCCGTCCACCCCCAGCACCTCCCCGAAAAAGCCGGGCAGATCGATCTCGACCCCGCCCGCGCTCCCCTCCGCCCGCCACGCGATCCGCTCGGCGAGGATCTCGGGGCGCTCGTCGCCGGGGCGCCAGCGCTCGATGAGGCGCGCGTCGAGGTCCACGATCCAGTACTCGGGGATCCCGGCGCGCTGATAGCGGAGCCGCTTGAGGTGGCGGTCGTAGCGGGCCGTGGCGGGAGAGACCACTTCGATCACGAGCACCAGGTCGGTGATGTCGCTCCACCGCTCGGCCCGCCGACCCGTCGCGGTCCGATGCACGAACAGATCGGGCTGCAGGAGCTCGTCCTCGCCGAGGGAGATGTCGGCCGGGGAGTGGAGGAGGAAGAGGCGGGCGGGCCCCTCGCCGGGGTCCGACATGATGGCGGAGCGCAGGATGGCGGCAAGCTCGCCGATGGCCGCCTGGTGCGCATAGCGCGGCGACGGCGTCACGACCAGCTGCCCGCTGACGAGCTCGTAACGCTTTCCGTCGTCGGGCAGCGCGCGGACCCGCTCCGCGGTCCAGCGTTCGGCAGCGTGCGGCATACCCATAAGGCTCGGCTCGGCGCGAGAGGTTCGCAAGCCCACGGCATCCCTCACGCTGTCGCCGAACCGCGCGGTGCCATGCATCGCTTTCCCGCGGGGCGGAGCCAACACGCGCGCAGGCTCCCATCTGCAAGTCCCCCCTCTCCATGAAATGGAGAGGGGGGACAGGGGGTGAGGTGACACGGAGCCAGGTCGCTTCAGCGATAGAGCCGAGTGGCGGCTTCAGCCGTCGGCGGACGTCGCTCGCTGTCGGGACCACGCTCCGCTCGGGATGACAGCCCGTCGCGAGCGCGACTCCCAGATGCACGTTCCCCCTCTCCATGAAATGGAGAGGGGGACCGGGGGTGAGGAGACGAAGGCCGGCGCTTCCGACGGGCTACAAGGTGACGCCGGCCAGGTCCCTCGCTGCGCTCGGGATGACATCGCTGCGCTCGGGATGACAGGGCTCCTCCTGCGAACGGACATCGGGACTGGGGCGAAGCGAAGGGGCGGGCGCGGGGGCCCGCC